>NZ_LGZA01000006.1:0-84488 GCF_001308005.1 Neisseria sp. 74A18 | reverse complement strand
AACATAAAATTATGATTTCCATTTTATAAATGAATAGGCAGATTGTTTGATATAAATTAAACCTTGTGCCATCACAACTTTATCGTGCAGGAATTGATGCTATCCTGAACTCAATTGCTTTCCGACCACCCTTTATTAAAAGGAGAATTCAATATGAAATTGGGTTTATTGGCCGTTTTGGCAATGTCTTCAGTATTGGCAGCCTGTACCACCGGCGTGGCAAAAAACAAAATATCTGCGGATATGGCAGGCTGTAAAGCTGTTAGCAAACAGGAAATTGCCGCTCTGTTCGACCGTTGGAACCATTCTCTGAAAAGCGGAGATGCCAAGCAGGTGGTAGCCAACTATGCTCCGGGTTCTGTTTTGCTGCCTACCATTTCCAACAAGCCGCGTTTTACCCCGGAGGAGAAAGAAGATTATTTCGCACATTTCCTGATGCATAAGCCCGTAGGTTCGATCGACTTAAGCCATATACAGCTGGGTTGTAACATTGCTATGGATAACGGTCTCTACACATTTGCTTATGCAGACGGAACCAAGCATTCCGGCCGTTATACGTTTACTTACGTTTGGGATGGCAAACAATGGCTGATTTCTTCCCACCATTCTTCTTTAATGCCTGAGAAAATTTTAGGAAAAAAATAAAGTCTGAGTAAAACAATCTCGGGGTTCGGCACAAAGGCCTTCTGAAAACATTTCAGACGGCCTTTCGTAATAATTAAGAGATGGCTTAAGCAGGCTTAATTGAAACAGGCTGATAGGCAGGTATTAAATTTCGGGTTTTTTACGCCACAAAACCAGCAATTTGCCGATGTGCTGCACCAGTTGCGCATCTACCGCTTCGCACAAGGCTGCGCATATCTCGACGCGTTCGGCACGGTCGTCGCCTAAAACACGCACTTTAATCAGTTCGTGCGCGGTAAGTGCCGCATCGGTTTCTTTAATTACAGAGTCTGTCAGGCCGTGTTGCCCCACCATCACAACAGGGTTCAAATGATGCGCGCGTGCCTTAAGCTCCAAAATCTCGCGTGTGGTTAATTTGTCGGTCATTTTCTTGAAATTCTTCAAACAATATAAACGCAGTATTTTACGCGAAACTGCATGGTTAAGGGGAAAATAACGTACAATAGTTCCCTTTAAACCGATAGTGGAGTGTTATGTCTGTCCGCTCGAAATCTTCCAAAGCATGGCTCAACGAACATGTAAACGATCATTATGTGCATATGGCACAAAAAGACGGCTATCGGGCAAGAGCTGCCTACAAACTTTTGGAAATCAATGAAAAAGACAAATTAATCAAACCGGGTACCGTACTGGCCGATTTAGGTAGCGCGCCGGGAAGTTGGTCTCAGGTCGCTGCCGAGTTGGCGGGCGAAAAAGGCCGGGTATTTGCACTGGATATTTTGCCGATGGACGAAATACAGGGCGTTTCGTTTATTCAAGGCGACTTTAGAGAAGAAACGGTATTGGCCGAATTTGAAGCCTTGCTGGGCAACCGCCCCTTAGACCTTGTAATTTGCGATATGGCACCCAATATGTCGGGCAATGCAGTTACAGATCAGGCGCGTAGCTATTATCTGTGCGAGTTGGCTTTGGATTTTGCTGTTAACCATTTGAAACCGGGAGGCAATTTTCTCGTGAAAGTATTTCAGGGAGCCGGTTATCAAGAGTATATGGCAGCCATGCGCGAAGCATTTGCCGTGGTACAAACGCGCAAGCCTCAAGCTTCACGCAATCGTTCCAGTGAGATTTATTTATTGGCTAAAAATAAACGCTGACAATGCAGATAGCCTGATTTAAAATCCGTTTTTGTTTTTACCCTTGTATGGAGCCTGTTTCAGTGGGGAATATATTTAAGAATGTTTTAGTTTGGCTGGTGTTGGGTGTTGCCTTAATGGCCGCCTTCAACGCCATCAGCGACAAACAGGAAAATAAACAGCAAATCGAGTATTCGCAATTTATCGAGCAAGTTAACAAAGGCGAGGTCGCTAATGTCAACATCGAAGGCTCGGGCTTGAGCGGCTATTTGATTAAAGGCGAGCGCAACGATAAAACCCGTTTTTTCACCAATGCGCCTTTAGACGATAATTTGGTTAAAACACTGCTCGACAAGCAGGTGCGCGTGAAAGTGATTCCGGAAGAAAAACCAAGCATGCTCACCAGCCTGTTCTTCAGCTTGCTGCCCGTGATGCTGCTTATCGGCGCATGGTTTTACTTTATGCGCATGCAGTCCGGCGGCGGTGGAAAAGGCGGTGCTTTTTCATTCGGTAAGAGTCGTGCCAAACTGCTTGATAAAGACACCAACAAAGTAACGTTTGCCGATGTGGCCGGTTGCGACGAAGCCAAAGAAGAAGTGCAGGAAATTGTAGATTACCTCAAAGCACCCAACCGCTATCAAAGCTTGGGAGGCCGTGTGCCGCGCGGTATCCTGCTGGCAGGTAGCCCCGGTACCGGTAAAACCTTGTTGGCTAAGGCCATTGCCGGCGAAGCGCAAGTGCCCTTTTTCAGTATTTCGGGTTCGGACTTCGTAGAAATGTTTGTCGGTGTGGGTGCCAGCCGCGTACGCGATATGTTCGAGCAGGCTAAAAAAAATGCGCCTTGTATCATCTTTATCGACGAAATCGACGCAGTAGGCCGCCAACGCGGTGCCGGTTTGGGGGGCGGTAATGATGAGCGCGAGCAAACTTTGAACCAGCTTCTGGTGGAGATGGATGGTTTTGAAAGCAACCAAACTGTGATTGTGATTGCCGCAACCAACCGCCCCGACGTACTTGATCCTGCCTTGCAACGCCCGGGACGTTTCGATCGCCAAGTGGTAGTGCCGCTACCCGATATCCGCGGTCGCGAACAGATTTTAAAAGTACATGCCAGAAAAGTACCTTTGGACGAATCGGTAGATTTGGTTTCATTGGCTCGAGGCACTCCGGGTTTTTCGGGTGCAGATTTGGCCAACTTGGTGAACGAAGCGGCACTGTTTGCCGGCCGACGCAACAAAACCAAAGTTGACCAAAGCGATTTCGAAGATGCCAAGGATAAAATCTATATGGGGCCGGAGCGCCGCTCGATGGTTATGCACGAAGACGAAAAACGCGCTACTGCGTATCATGAGTCGGGCCATGCCATTGTGGCAGAAAGCTTGGATTTTACCGATCCGGTTCACAAAGTAACCATTATGCCGCGCGGCCGTGCTTTGGGTTTGACTTGGCAGCTTCCGGAACGCGACCGTATCAGCATGTATAAAGATCAAATGCTGAGCCAGATTTCGATTCTGTATGGCGGCCGTATTGCTGAAGATATTTTTGTAGGGCGTATTTCTACCGGAGCTTCCAACGACTTCGAACGTGCTACCCAAATTGCCCGCGAAATGGTTACCCGTTTCGGCATGAGCGACAAAATGGGCGCAATGGTTTATGCCGAGAACGAGGGCGAAGTTTTCTTAGGCCGTTCCATTACCCGCTCTCAGCATATTTCGGAGAAAACCCAACAAGAAGTAGATGCCGAGGTGCGCCGTATTTTGGATGAGCAATATGCGGTAGCATACAAAATCTTGGATGAAAATCGCGATAAGATGGAAACCATGTGCAAGGCATTAATGGAGTGGGAAACCATTGATCGCGACCAAGTGGTTGAAATCATGCAAGGAAAACAGCCAAGCCCTCCTAAAGATTACAGCCACAATATCCGTAAGGAAGATGAGCTGACTGTGGTGGACAATGTTTTTGAATCAGCCGAGCAGATTGAATCTTCGGAAAAAGAAGTTCCCGCGTCTGCTGAAGTGGTTACTCAAGAAACACCATCTTCGGAACAACCCGAAACAGGGCAACAGCAAAATCAAAACAAAGTTTAATGTTAAACAGCAGCCTGATGGCTGCTGTTTTTTTGTCAGATTCAAATCAATACTTGTTTTGTAAGCCCGACAATACTGCAAATAAACTTAACTTGCTAAGTTGATGCAACGCTAAAAGTTAAGTTGATTGGCTGAGACCTTTGTAAAACCCCATCTGCGTCGCATTTCTGCGTTGCGCGTTGCTCACTTGTTCGCCATCTATATGATATGTCTGCACTCGCTGTGCTGCTAAGCCTTGAACTGCATCCACATCTGAAGGTTTTGCAAAAAGGTCTCCGGCTATATTGCTGTAACGTAGATTAATGGTAGCTCCTGGACAGCCTAAATAAAATCGGTACCAAGCAGATGCTCGGTACCGATTTTTTTCTGTGTTAAATGAATTTTTTTAAAAGCAAAAATCAGCGTTGACGGGCTTTAAAGCGGGGATTGCTCTTGCAGATAACATATACTTTGCCTTTTCGGCGCACAATTTGGCAATCGCGATGGCGTTTTTTAGCTGATTTTAAAGAGGATAGCACTTGCATTATTTATCCTTTCTGAACGAGTTCATCATAGATTGGTAACGCTGGTTAAACTTGCTGGCGCGCCCCTCGTTGTTGTAGGCGCGTTGTTTGCCGGTATAAACGGGGTGTGAAGCTGAGGAAGTATCCAGCATAAATACGGGATATTCGTTGCCGTCGTGCCATTTCATGGTTTTACCGTGCGTATTGGCGCATGAACGGATCAGCCATCCTTCGTTGGCTCCGCTATCGAAAAACAATACGGTGCGGTAATTTTCGGGGTGTAGATTGGGTTTCATCGGGAATGTCTCCTGTATTAAACGTTATAATATAACATTATATTCTATTTAAGAATAGTTATCAAGTGTGCAGCCGGTTTTTATGTGGGATAGCTAGTAAGGTCAATCAACTTATTTTTGATACAAGGCAGCAAGCTGCAGACAGTATGAGTAATAAGGCAGGCGTATTAATGCCGTAGCAAAAAAGTTTATTTGCTATATCTAAACCGCTAAAGCGGCAACAGAATCGGTTCCATACTACTTTACTGTCTGCGGTTTGCTGCCTTGTATTAAAGATGTGTTGGTTGACTATGTATATCCACCCGAGATATATATCTACCCGCAATAGAAAATCCGGCGGTTATGAAAAGCCAGAGGCCGTCTGAAATTTATTTTTCAGACGGCCTTTGGCTTTTAAGGTTAAAACGGTTTATTTACCCATTTGTACGGCTTGAATAGCAGTCAGTGCGATGGTGTACACGATATCGTCTACCAATGCGCCGCGCGACAGGTCGTTTACCGGCTTGCGCAAGCCTTGCAGCATGGGGCCTACGCTCAATACGTTGGCGTTGCGCTGTACGGCTTTGTAGGTGCAGTTGCCGGTATTGAGGTCGGGGAACACCAACACGGTGGCTTGGCCGGCCACTTTGCTGTCGGGTGCTTTGGATTTGGCTACGCTCGGTACGGTGGCGGCATCGTATTGCAGCGGGCCGTCCACGTCGATATCGGGGCGTTTTTCACGCACAAGGGCGGTGGCTTGGGCGACTTTTTCTACGGCGGGGCCGGCGCCGGATGTGCCCGTTGAGTAGGAAATCATGGCCACTTTGGGCGGAATGCCGAAGGCTTTGGCGGAATCGGCAGATTGGATGGCGATGTCGGCCAATTGTTCTGCAGTCGGCTCGGGGTTTACTGCGCAGTCGCCGTAAACCAGCACTTGGTTGGGCAGCAGCATGAAGAATACGCTGGATACCAAGCTGGCTCCGGGAGCGGTTTTAATCAGTTGCAGGGCGGGGCGGATGGTGTTGGCGGTAGTGTGTACGGCGCCGGATACCAAGCCGTCCACATGGTCTTGCGCCATCATCATGGTGCCGAGCACAACGGTGTCTTGCAGCTGTTCGCGGGCTTGTTCGGGTGTTAAGCCTTTGCTCTTACGCAGTTCGCACATCGGCTCGACGTATTGGTCGATTAAGGTGGCGGGGTCGATTATTTCCAAAGAATCGGGCAGGGTAATGTGGCGTTCTTTGGCTACGGCTTCCACTTCTGCGCGCGGAGCCAGCAATACGCAGCGGGCGATGCCTTTTTCATGGCAGATAGCTGCGGCTTGTACGGTACGCGGTTCGGCACCTTCGGGCAATACGATGCGTTTGTTGGCTTTACGCGCGGCTTCCATCATGTTAACGCGGAATTGTGCGGGCGACATGCGGCCGGTTTTTTTCAACAGCAAATCGGTATTGCAGATGTTTTCGGTAGAGCCGAGATAAGCCAAACCTGTTTTTTCGGCAATCGACGCACCCAAACCGGCATCGGCGCCGTCCAACACAAAACCGGCCAATACGCCGGGAGCGGTAACATAAGCCTGCTTGGCAATGTTCAGTTTTTTGGTCAGGTGGTCGGCATTGCCGTCGTCGGTAAATACGGAAAACACAACATTGGCATCAAGCGATAAGGCCAATTCGATGTTGCGGGTGGAAAGGAAGATTTTTTCCGCATCGGGTTTGATGCCTTTGATTACTACGTTTTCGGCATCGAGTTTGCTGACTCGTGAAACCAGCATATCCAGCCAATCGTCGCATTTGCCGTCGCACAGCATTTTTTCGGCATCGCCGGTTTCGTCTAAGGCGCGCGAAGCAACCGCATTAGGCATCGCGGCGGCAACGGCTTGGGTAACGGCCCAGCCGTCGGAACGGGTAGATACGGGAACAATCAATACAGTAGCCATAGCTTATTTATCCTTTTGGTCAATCGTAGTAACGGAATGGAAAACGCGGCAATTTTAGCACTTTGGTTGGGCGGTTTATACCGTTAATTTTCCGGAACGGGCGGCTATTGCCCGAACGCGCGTTCAAAAAAACGTGAAATCAAACGGTTAAGACAACAAAGCCATCATCACGGCTTTAATGGTGTGCATGCGGTTTTCGGCTTGGTCGAACACAACCGAGGCAGGGCCTTCGAACACTTCTTCGGTTACTTCTACGCCGTCCATGCCGAATACTTGGTAAATCCATTCGCCGATTTTGGTTTCGCGGTTGTGGAAGGCGGGCAGGCAGTGCATGAATTTGACGTTGGGGTTGCCTGCGGCGGCCATCAGTTGGGCATTGACTTGATACGGGGTCAGCAGCTCGATGCGCTCTTTCCACACGCTTTCGGGTTCGCCCATCGAAACCCATACGTCGGTGTGGATGTAGTCTGCGCCTTTGACGGCTTCTTTCGGGTCTTCGGTAAGCGTGATGCGGGCGCCGCTGTTTTGAGCGATGCGGCGGGCGCGTTCGATCAATTCTTCAGACGGCCACAGTTCGCGCGGCGCACCGATACGCACGTCCATGCCTAAAACAGCACCGCCGAGCAGCAGGGAATTGCCCATGTTGAAACGGGCGTCGCCCATATAGGCGAAGGCGATTTCTTTCAGCGGTTTGCTGCAATGTTCGCGCATAGTGAGCATGTCGGCGAGAATTTGGGTGGGGTGGAATTCGTCGGTAAGGCCGTTGAACACGGGTACGCCGGCGTATTTGGCCAGCTCTTCGATGATTTGCTGGCTGTATCCGCGGTATTCGATGGCGTCGTACATGCGGCCGAGCACGCGGGCGGTGTCTTTGATGCTTTCTTTGTGGCCGATTTGGCTGCCGCCGGGTTCGAGATAGGTAACTTGTGCGCCTTGGTCGTAAGCAGCCACTTCAAAGGCGCAGCGTGTGCGGGTGGAGGTTTTTTCAAAAATCAGCGCGATATTCTTGCCTTTCAGTTTTTGTTGTTCCCGGCCGCTTTTTTTGGCGGCTTTTAATTCGGCGGAAAGGTCGAGAAGGTATTGGATTTCTTCGGGGGTAAAGTCCAGCAGTTTCAGAAAATGGCGGTTTTTGAGATTCATGTCGGATTCCTGAGGGGTGGGGTAAGGAAGGTTCAGACGGCCTGAGACAGGGCTTTTACGTAGGGGATAGTAATTTATTTTTTATATTCATTCAAATACCCTGTGTCGATGGTGTTTACGCCGCTTTCAAGCGATAAAGAAACGTGGTTTCGCGGCTGCGGGCGAAGGCCAGCGGGTCGGCTTCATCATCGGCTTTGCGGTGGGTGGGGCGGGCGTTGAGCATATCGACCACTTGCAGTGAGGCCGTCTGAAAACATTCGGCCAGAAAATCGGGGGAACGCAGATGCAGGTGTTCGGCCAAGTCCGACATAATCAGCCACGCTTCGCCGTTTTCGTTCAGATGGCCGCGCACGCCGTTGAGAAAGCCTTTGAGCATGGCGTGGCCGGGGTCGTAGAGCGCGGCTTCGATGGCGGAAGTGGGTTTGGCGGGCAACCACGGCGGGTTGCACACGATCAGGTCGGCCTTGCCTTGCGGGAATAAGTCGGCGGTTTCGATGCGGATGTTTGTCGAGAAGCCGAGGCGTTCGATATTGGCTTGGGCGCACGCTATGGCGCGGGGATTGGTGTCGGTGGCGGTAATATCGGAAATGCCTCGGCGGGCGAGCAGGGCGGCAATCACGCCGGAACCGGTGCCGATATCGAAAGCGGTTCGGCATTCAGACGGCAGCGGCGCTTGGGCGATTAAGTCGAGATATTCTCCGCGCAAGGGGGAAAAGACGCCGAAAGGAACATGAATGCGGGCGTCGAGCGCGGGCACGAACACGCCTTTTTTGTGCCATTCGTGCGCGCCGATGTAACCGAGCAGGCGGTTGAGCGGCAGTAGAAACGGTTTGCCGTCGGGCGTGCCGTAAACATCGGTAAGGGCGGCGGCAACATCAGGGGCGCGCGGTAAGTCGAGAGAAAAGTCTGCGCCGATTTCCACGGCCAGCATATTGAGCAGACGGCTGTTTTGCGATTGGCGCATGCGGTGGCTGTGGAAGGCTGTCTGAATATCGCTATCGGCTTTGCTGTTGGGTTTGCGCAGGCGTTTTTTCATGGCGGCCAGCACTTGTTTGGCGTTGTGATAATCGCCCGTCCAAACGGTGGCCGTGTTGTCGCGGGCGGTGGACAGCACGGCGGCTGCGTTGGTTTCGCCGCTGTAAACGGCTTGTGCGGGCGGTTTTTGGGTGCTTTCGCTGCGCCATTCGAGTTCATGGCCGCGGTTGGTGGGGATGTGGGTAGACATGGATGGCCGGGAAAAAAATAGGTGCTGGGAGTGTACTATATTTTGTGGGCGGATGCGGGCTTTGCGGGTGGATTTGTGAGGGCTGCGGGCGGTTGGATGTCGGGCTGGGATACCGCGTCACACGGTTTGATGGTTTATGGTGGTTTTCAGACGGCATGTTGGGATGTCTGATGTGTGTTTTGTTTGTGGTGGTTGGATGGGATGGCGGGCAAGGATGCCCGCCCTACGGTTTGATGATTTATGATGGTTTTCAGACGGCATGCAGGGATGCTTGATTTGTGTTTTGCTTGTTTGTGGTGGCTGGATGGGATGGCGGGCAAGGATGCCCGCCCTACGGTTTGATTATTTATGGTGGTTTTCAGACGGCATGTTGGGAGGCCTGATTTGTGTTTTGTTTGTTTGTGGTGGTTGGATGGCGGGCAAGGATGCCCGCCCTACGGTGTGATGATTTATGGTGGTTTTCAGATGGCATGTCGGGATGCCTGCCCTACATTTTTGTTGCGGTAATTTTCAGACGGCCTCTAAGGGTTTGATTTCCGCCCCGTTTTCCGTCACGGCCAAATAACCGCCGCGCACGCCGTGCCAATCGGGCAACACATAGCGGGTAACGGTTTGGCCGTGGCGGGTGTGTTGGTGGATGTTCGGTCTGTGGGTGTGGCCGTGGATGATGGCTTGGGCTTGGGGGTAGCGGTTTAAGGCCGTCTGAACGCCGTGTTCGGTCACGTCGGAAAGGGCGGTTTGCCCCATTTGCTGTTTCTTGTGTTTGCTGGCGGCGCGCAGGCGGTCGGCGATGGTGCGGCGGCGGTTTTGGGGCAGGGCGAGCAGCAGTTTTTTCAGCCACGGCTGGCGGATGATGCGGCGGAAGCGTTGGTAGGAAACGTCGTCGGTACACATTTCGTCGCCGTGGGTAATCAGGTAGCGGGTGCCGTAGAGTTCGGCGATGTGGTTGTCGGGCAGCAGAGTGATGCCTGCTTGGGCGGCGTAACGTCGGCCGAGCAGAAAATCGCGGTTGCCGCAGATGAAATACACCGGCGCGGTTTGGCTGAAGGTTTTTAATGCCGAGGCCGTCTGAACGGCGATGTCGCTCAGGATGTCGTCGCCGAGCCATACTTCAAATAAGTCGCCCAAGATATAGAGCGCGTCCACCTTGCCCTGCCAGCGGTTGAGGGATTGCAGAAACAGGCGGTTGAGTTCCGGCGTGTCGTCGGAAAGGTGGAGGTCGGCGATGAAGATGGTTTGGCACATAGGCTGGTGTGTGGGTGGATGGGGCTTTCAAAAAGACCGTCTGAAAGCGAACTGGTGGGCTTCGCTAAAAAACGGCCTTTGGGTTTTCGTGAAACTTGTGAAGTTCGATTGGGCGAAATTCACAAGCTTGCTTTCAGACGGCCTCAGAGCAGGGCTTTGAGCATTTCTTCGTACACCGCCGAGAGTTTGGGAATGTCGCTCAACAACACGTTTTCGTTAATCTGATGGATGCTGGCGTTGCTGGGGCCCAGTTCGATCAGCTCGGCGGCGATGGCTTTGATGAAGCGGCCGTCCGACGTGCCGCCGCTGGTGGAAAGTTCGGTCTGTATTCCGCACACTTTGGCAACGGCTTCGCGGGCGATGTCGGTCAGGCGGCCTGCTTCGGTGAGAAACGGCTGCCCCGAGCACGACCATTCCAAATCGTAGCTGATGCCGTGGTTGTCGAGAATATCGTGCACGCGCTGTTTCAGGCCGATGTCGGTGGATTCGGTGGAAAAACGGAAATTGAATTTCACGTTGAGCGTGCCGGGGATAACGTTGGTTGCGCCCGTGCCGCCGTTGATATTGGAAATCTGAAAGCCGGTGGGCGGGAAATATTCGTTGCCTTTGTCCCATTCGGCGGCGGTCAGTTCGGCCAGCGCGGGCGCAAAGGTATGTATGGGGTTCAACGCCAGATGCGGGTAGGCGATGTGGCCTTGCTTGCCTTTAACGGTAAGGTTGCCGGAAAGCGAACCCCGGCGGCCGTTTTTCACCGTGTCGCCCAGCGTTTCGACAGCGGTGGGTTCGCCGACGATGCAGTAATCAATCAATTCGCCGCGCGCTTTGAGCGCGTCCACCACTTTGGTGGTGCCGTCGTGCGCGTCGCCTTCTTCGTCGGAGGTAATCAGCAGGGCGATACTGCCCGTGTGATCGGGGTTGGCGGCGACAAAACGCTCGCAGGCGGTAACGAAGCAGGCGATGCTGGTTTTCATATCCGCCGCGCCGCGCCCGTAAAGGCGGCCGTCGCGCTCGGTCGGCTCGAACGGCGGCGAATCCCATTTTTCAGACGGCCCCGGCGGCACTACGTCGGTATGCCCCGCGAAACACACCACCGGCGAAGTTGTGCCGCGCCGCGCCCAAATGTTTTTGGTATCGCCGAAATTCATTTCTTCAACGGTAAAGCCGATTTTTTGCAGCCGCTCGGCCAAAATCTGCTGGCAGTTTTGGTCGTCGGGCGTAACGGAAGGTCGGGCGATGAGTTGCTTGGTTAAGGCGAGAGATTGGGTGTCGTTCATTTCTTCCTCTGCGGATGGTGTCGAGGCCGTCTGAAAGCACACTTTTCGTGCTGTGCCAAAGCGAATGTTCAGACGGCCTGTGTGTTATTCGTAAGTGTTATTCGTAATAAGTAAACTTGGCGCGCTTGACGTTGCACAGCAGTTCGTAGGCAATCGTGCCGGCGGCGGCCGCCACTTCGTTGATGTTGACGGTATCGCCCCACAGTTCCACTTCGTCGCCTATGCCTTCTTGGGAAACGTCCAGTTCGATGGTCATCATGTCCATGGAAATGCGGCCGATTAAGCGGCTGCGGTGGGTGCCGACGGCCACGGGCGTGCCGGTGGGGGCGTGGCGGGGGTAGCCGTCGGCATAGCCGCAGGCAATCAGGCCGACGCGGGTGGATTTTTGCGTATAAAACGCCGCGCCGTAGCCCACGGGCGAATGGGGCTGCAACACGCGCTCGCCGAATACGCGCGTGCTCAGGCGCATCACGGGTTTCAGATGTTCGTCGCTGCCGCTCAACGGCGATGCGCCGTAAAGTGCAATCCCCGCTCTGCCCCAGTCGCGGCGGGCTTCGGGAAAGCGCAGCATGGCGGCGGAATTGGCCAGACTTTCTTCGCCTTCCAAGCCTTCGCAGCCCAAATCGAAGGCTTCAAGCTGGATTTCGGTCATGCCGCTTTCGGGGTCGTCGGCACAGGCAAAATGGCTGAATTTCACAATTTCGGCCACGTTCGGATTCTGCTTCAAGGCGGTGTAGGCGGCGGCGTAGTTGTGCGGAAAAAAGCCGGCGCGGTGCATGCCGGAATCCATTTTCAGCCACACTTTCACGGGAGCCTGCCATTCGTGGTGCAGCAGGGCTTCGAGCTGCCATTGGCTGCATACGGCGGGCCATAATCGGTATTGATCGACCAGCGCGTATTCTTTGGCTTCAAACACGCCTTCGAGCAGCAAAATCGGGTTTTCGATGCCGTTTTCGCGCAATTGCACCGCTTCTTCAATGGAGGCGACGGCGAAACCGTCGGCCATGTCCGCCAACGCATGGGCGCACCGCACCGCGCCGTGCCCGTAGGCATTGGCCTTTACCACCGCCAGCAGTTTGTTGCCGTGGATGTTTTTCAGCGTTTGGTAATTGTGGCGCAGGTTGTCGAGGCGGATTTGGGCGTTCAGCGGGCGCATGATTCGGAATGTCCTTTGTGCGGGTTTCGCAGCGGGTGTGTGAATAAGGTTGGTGGCCGTTGTGTTTGTTTGCTTGAGGCCGCGGGCGGCTGGATGTTGCTTTTCAGACGGCCTGTATGTAAAGAATGGAATTATAGGCCGATTGGCGGCGTTTTAAAATATGAAACCTTTGCAAAACCTCCATCTGCGGCTGGCTGTTTCGTATCGGAAATAAGTTTTTTACCGTATCTATGGAAAGGCGGATAGGCAGAGGCCGTCTGAAAGGGCGGTTTAGATGGCGTTGCCGCTTTGGTCTGTATGGATAAAGCGGCCATGCAGCAGAAAGGCGGCGGCTTGGGCGGCTACTTGGCGGTCGAACAGCATGGCGGTGTGCGAGGTCGGCAAAACGATATGGTCTTTCATACCCGTGCAGCAGGTTTCCCGTATCGTAACCGTGCCGTCGTGCCCGCCTTGAATGCCCAGCAAGCGGCCTACGCCCACCGTTTTGCTGCCTGCCAAGCTGCCCAATTCGATGCCGTCGGGCAGGGCGGGAACGCAGCCGTCCAAAGCATCGCAATAAGATTCGCCCAGAGTAAAACGCGCCAACCCCAGCCGCTTCAATCGGGCGGCGGTAAAGCTGCCTTGGTGCGGCGTACCCAGAGTAACGATTCTGCCGCGCACATATTCGGGATAGGCCGCGGTAAAATGGCGCAATACCAACCCGCCCAAGCTGTGGCCGACAAAGTGCAGCGGCTCGTGGCAGCGCGAATAATAAGCGCCGACGTGTGCGGCCAGCGCGGCGGTGTGGGCGGAAATCGGATGCGTGAGGCTGCGGTAGCCGAAGGTGTCGGCCATAAAACCGTGCCGGTTCATCAGGCGGGCGAAAGGCTGCATCACCCAAGGGCGCATATACAGGCCGTGCAGCAGTAAAACGCGAAGAGACATATAGATTCTTTATCGGTAATTATTTTGCGGCGGAACGCCTTAATCAATGAGCGTATTATACAACCGCCAAACCGCATGGTTATCAATGCTTGTGCGGTGCTTGGAGAACGCGCCCGCTTTCATGCTGCGGCGGCATTCGGCACTTATCTTTGTTTTTACTTTCCCATGTGCTTTTAGTATGATGCGCCAACCGAATTTTTGATGAAAACACGCATGAATACCCGCCAAATCATTCTCGATACCGAAACCACCGGCCTTTACCCCAACAGCGGTGACAGGCTGGTGGAGTTTGCCGGTTTGGAGATGGTCAACCGCAAGATGACCGCCAACGCCCTGCACCTTTATGTCCACCCCGACCGCGACATCCCCGAAGACGCCGCGGCGATACACGGCATCACTTTGGCGCAGCTCGAAGAAAAAAACGCCCCCAAATTTGAAGAAGTGGGGCGGCAGATTGCCGAATTTTTGCGCGGCGCGGAGTTGATTATCCATAACGCCAAGTTCGACGTAGGTTTTCTCGATATGGAGTTCCGCCGCATGGGGCTGCCGACCATCGAAGAACTGGGCTGCCAAGTAACCGACACCCTCGGCATGGCGCGCGAGATGTTTCCGGGGCAGAAAGTGAGCTTGGATGCTTTGTGTACCCGCTTTGCCGTCGACCGCAGCAAGCGAGTGTTTCACGGCGCATTAATCGACTGCGAACTGCTGGGCGAAGTGTATTTGGCGATGACGCGCGGACAGTTCGACCTGATGGCCGACAGCCCGGCAGACGAACCGCAGGCCGTAGGTGCGGCGGTTGATTTCCAACGCCCGGCCTATTTGAAAGTGGTGGCGGCCGATGCCGAAGAGTTGGTGGCGCACGAGGCTTATTTGGACGGTTTGGACAAAACCGTAGGCGCAGCGTGTGTGTGGCGCGCGGAGACGCAGGCATGAAACGCCATATCGCCCTGATTCCCGCCGCCGGTGTGGGCGAACGCTTCGGCGCGGGCAAACCCAAACAGTATGTAGAAATCAACGGCCGCACCGTTTTGGCGCATACCCTCGATATTTTTACCGCCCACCCCGACATCAGCCTGACAGCGGTTGTGTTGTCGCCCAACGACACATATTTTAGCGAAACGCACCAAGCCTGCTTTCAGACGGCCTCAGATCAATTAATCGTGCTGCGCTGTGGCGGAGGGAGCCGTGCGCAAACCGTAAGAAACGGATTAAACGCCCTGCTGGAGCGCGGTTTGGCCGATGCGGGCGACAATATTCTTGTGCACGATGCCGCGCGTTGCTGCTTGCCTGCCGAAGCCCTCGGCCGTCTGATAAGCGAAGCGGGCGACGCCGAAGAAGGCGGTATTTTGGCCGTGCCGGTTGCCGATACGCTCAAGCAGGCCGACGAACACCGCCGCATTAACGCCACCGTGCCGCGCAACGGCTTGTGGCAGGCGCAAACGCCGCAGCTTTTTCGGGCGGATTTGTTGCAGCGGGCATTGGCAGAAGGCGATTTAAGCCGGATAACCGACGAAGCATCGGCGGTAGAAATGCTCGGCATCCGCCCCCGTTTGGTGCAGGGCGACAGCCGCAATTTAAAGCTCACTTTGCCGCAAGATGAATTTATCGTGCGTTTGTTGTTGAAATGAATGCAGGCCCGTCTGAAATGATTTTTCAGACGGCCTTAATATGTTATTAATTCGATGATGCAACGGCAGGATTTGGCTGCCGCATCAAGAAAACCAAGCTTCGGAGAAAAACATGTTTAGCTTTACCAAACCCCAATCCGCTTTGCGTGATGCCGTAACCGCCGCCTACCGCCGCGACGAGGCCGAGGCGGTGGCCGATATGCTGCAACGCGCCGAAATGAGCGCAGAGGAAAAAGAAGAAGCGGCGAAACTGGCGCGGCGGTTGGTTACGCAGGTGCGCGCCAACCGCACCAAAGCCAGCGGCGTGGATGCGTTGATGCACGAGTTTTCATTGTCGAGCCAAGAGGGTGTGGCCTTGATGTGTTTGGCCGAAGCCTTGCTGCGGATTCCCGATAACGCCACCCGCAACAAGCTGATTCAAGACAAACTTTCGGGCGGCAATTGGAAAAAACACCTCAACAACAGCCCGTCGCTGTTTGTGAACGCCGCCGCATGGGGGCTGCTGATTACCGGCAAACTCACCGCTGCCAACGACGACAAAACCTTGGGCATGGCCTTAACCCGCATCATCGGCAAAGGCGGCGAGCCGATGATACGCAAGGGCGTGGACTACGCCATGCGTTTGTTGGGCAAGCAGTTTGTTACCGGCCAAACCATAGGCGAAGCCCTGCAAAACGGCAAAGAGCGCGAAAAATCGGGCTACCGCTTTTCGTTCGACATGCTCGGCGAAGCGGCGATGACGCAGGCCGATGCCGACCGCTATTATCAGGATTATGTAAACGCTATCCACGCCATCGGCAAAGATGCGGCGGGTGCGGGTGTGTATGAAGGCAACGGCATTTCGGTAAAACTTTCCGCCATCCACCCGCGTTATGCGCGCGCCCAGCACGAACGTGTGATGAGCGAGCTGCTGCCGCGTTTGAAAGAGCTGTTTGTGCTGGCGAAACAATACAATATCGGCTTGAACATCGATGCCGAAGAAGCCAACCGTTTGGAACTGTCGCTCGACCTGATGGAAGCGTTGGTTTCCGACCCCGATTTGGCCGGCTTTAACGGCATCGGTTTTGTGGTTCAGGCTTATCAGAAACGCTGCCCGTTTGTGATCGATTATTTAATCGACCTCGCCCGCCGCCACAATCAAAAACTGATGATCCGCTTGGTGAAAGGCGCGTATTGGGACAGCGAAATCAAATGGGCACAGGTGGACGGTTTGAGCGGCTATCCCGTTTACACCCGCAAAGTCCACACCGACGTATCTTACCTCGCCTGCGCCCGCAAGCTGCTGGCCGCGCAAGATGCCGTGTTCCCGCAGTTTGCCACTCACAACGCTTACACCTTGTCGGCCGTTTACCAAATGGGGCAGGGCAAAGATTTTGAATTCCAATGCCTGCACGGTATGGGCGAAACGCTGTACGACCAAGTGGTCGGCGCACAAAATTTAGGCCGCCGCGTGCGCATTTACGCCCCCGTCGGCACGCATGAAACCCTGCTCGCCTATTTGGTGCGCCGCTTGTTGGAAAACGGTGCCAATTCGTCGTTTGTGAACCAAATCGTTGATGAAAACGTGAGCATAGACGACTTAATCAAATGCCCGCTCGATGCCGCCGCGCAAACACAAGGCAAAATGCACGCCGCGCTGCCGTTGCCGCGCAACCTTTACGGGGCAGGCCGTCTGAATTCGCAAGGTTTGGATTTGAGCAACGAGTTTGTGCTGCAACAACTGCAAAACGACATGAACGCCGCCGCACAGAAAAATTTTCAGACGGCCTCCATCACCGCCGTGGCCGTACCAAGCGGCGAACCGCAGCCCGTGCGCAATCCCGCCGACCACAGCGATATTGTCGGCACCGCCGCCTTTATTCGGACGGCCTCCGTCAGCGATGTGGTAGCCGCTGCCAAAGCCGCAGAACAGGCATGGGCGGCGAAGAGGCCGTCTGAAAGGGCGGAATGCCTGCGCCGCTTTGCCGACCTGCTCGAAGCCCACATGCCCGCACTGATGATGCTGGCGGTGCGCGAGGCGGGCAAAACGCTCAACAACGCCATTGCCGAAGTGCGCGAAGCGGTCGATTTCTGCCGCTATTACGCCGACGAAGCCGAAACCACCTGTGCCGAACGCGCGCCGGTCGGCACCATTGTCGCCATCAGCCCGTGGAATTTCCCGCTGGCGATTTTTGTCGGCGAAGTTGCGGCCGCATTGGCCGTCGGCAATACCGTGATTGCCAAGCCCGCCGAGCAAACCTGCCTGATCGCTCACTACGCCGTGCGCCTGCTGCACGAAGCGGGCGTGCCGAAAGACGCGCTGCAACTGGTGTTGGGCGCGGGCGAAGCGGGTGCGGCGTTAACGCAAGACCAACGCATCAACGGCGTGATTTTCACCGGCTCCACCGAAGTAGCCAAACTGATTAACCAAGCTCTGAGCCGCCGCGCCGACAACCTCGTGCTGATCGCCGAAACCGGCGGCATGAACGCAATGATTGTCGACAGCACCGCGCTGGCCGAGCAGGTGTGTACCGACGTGCTGGCTTCCGCGTTCGACAGCGCCGGCCAGCGTTGTTCCGCCCTGCGGATTTTGTGCGTGCAGGAAGACGTGGCCGACCACATGATTCGGATGATTAAAGGCGCGATGAACGAGCTGAACGTCGGCAATCCGATACGCCTTGCCACCGACATCGGCCCCGTGATTGATGCCGAAGCCCAGCAAAACCTGCTGGCGCACATCAACAAAATGAAAGGCGTAGCGAAGTCGTATCACGAAATCAGGCCGTCTGAAAACGAGCAGAGCGAGTTTCGCCAAAACGAGCGGAGCGAGTTTCGCCAAAACGGCGGCAACGCCACATTCGTTGCGCCGATATTGTTTGAACTGAACAACTTAAACGAACTGCAACGCGAAGTGTTCGGCCCCGTGCTGCATGTGGTGCGCTACCGTGCCGACGAACTTGACAGCCTGATCGATCAAATCAACAGCAAAGGCTACGCGCTCACCCACGGCATCCACAGCCGCATCGACGGTAGCATCGAGCACATTTGCAGCCGCATCGAAGCGGGCAACATATATGTGAACCGCAACATCGTCGGTGCCGTCGTCGGCGTACAGCCTTTCGGCGGGCACGGCTTGTCGGGCACCGGCCCCAAAGCAGGCGGCGCGTTTTACCTGCAAAAACTCAGCAAGGGCAAATGGCAGATGCCCGCGCTCACCCGCAACGGCAAAGCCGATGAAGCTGCGCTGGCCGTGTTGGAAAACCTGATGCAGCAGATGGGCTTCGACCACGAACAAAAAGTGCGCTTGGGCGGTTTGATGGGCGAAACGCGCATACACACCCTGCGACAAGCCGAAGCCCTGCTGCCGGGGCCGACAGGCGAGCGCAACAGTGCGTCATGGCGTGCGCCTGAAAAAGTATGGCTCTACGGCGGCAGCTTGGAAAACGCCTTTGCCGCCCTGATTCAACTGGTGGCGGCAGGTTCGGCGGCGGTCGTTACCCAAGAACACCCGCTGGCGATCTGGAGCGAACATTCAGACGGCCTGATTGAAGTGAGCAGCCGCAACATGCCCGAAGGCATCAGCCATCTGGCCGCGCTGGAGCCGCTTCCCGCCGAACTCAAACAGCAAACCGCACAGCAAGATGGCGCAATCATCAAAATACTCGATGCCGCCGACGGCTTGGACATTTTGCAGGTGTTTGAAGAAATCAGCGTCAGCGTCAACACCACCGCGGCGGGCGGTAACGCTAGCCTGATGGCGATGGATGAAAGCTGATACCGTTTTAATCACAACCGAGGCCGTCTGAAAAAGTTTTCAGACGGCCTCGATACATGTGGATTAACCATAACAATCAATGTGCCACTTCCAGCAACAAATCGGGAATTTCATCCGTATGCTTTACAATTAGCGCACCGGCTTTTTCCATATTGCGGATGGCCTGCTGCTCTTCACGCTCGCTCAAGCTGCGGCAGGCATCTAAATTAACGATTACCCGCCATTTGCCGTACCAACACAGTTGCAGCACCGTAGCCTGAACACAGTATTCCGTAGTCAAGCCGCCGATGATCAGGGTATCCGCGTTACGGCAAACCAGCCATTCAATCAAGCCGGTACTGATGTTTTCGGCCATATCGTGAAAACACGCACCGAACGTATGCACATTGTTTTCCAACCCGATATGCACCAAAAAATGATAGTTTTCAGAGCGCGGCAGCCCCGGCAGATTGCCATAACCTTCCGTTCCCAACACGGCATGGCTGATCCATTGTTCGGCAGATTCTAAAGGAAGATAACCGTTTTGAGTGTCGGTAAGCCAAGATTCATGACCCGCATGGGCATCTTTCGTCAACACCCGGTAATCCGCCCAAGCAGCTTGCCGGTTCAGGTGCGGCACAATCGAGAGCGCGCCGGGTACGGGCAGCTCGTCGGGGCAGAGTTCGGAAAAAGTTTTTTGCGGATGGATATCGATGGCAACAATACTCATAAGTTTCTCTTCAATAAACGAATAATGGTGTCGTATGTTTTTCGGAGGATGTGAAACGTATCCAGTAACTTGGCTATTCACACAAAGCAGCTTAATGTAAGCTGAGACCTTTGCAAAACCCCCATCTGCGGCGCATTTCTGCGTTGTGTGCTGCTCGCTCGCTTGCCTATCTTCATGATATGTCTGCGCTCGCTGCGCTGCTACGCCTTGAACTGCATCCACATCTGGAGGTTTTGCAAAGGTCTCAAGCTTTCTTGATATTCGGTAGATATTACAGATAATCGGTAATTTTTGCAAAAAATATTGCATGTAAATATGTTGAATCAATCATCAGCCGGTAAACCGTATTCCGTTTATCGGCTCAGCCTTGCCATGCCTTATTTAATTTCTATAAAAAATATGCTGTTACCTTTCGGGCTTGATATTTTTAAATCAAAACGCTTGCAGAGGCCGTCTGATTCTGTTTTAATACGCATCTCTTCTAGCACGGCCAGATAGCTCAGTCGGTAGAGCAACGGATTGAAAATCCGTGTGTCGGCGGTTCGATCCCGCCTCTGGCCACCATTTAACCGCACAGTGCGGTTATTTTTTTATCTGTTGTTTTTACGCCGAATAAATCTTAGATACAATAAATTTCAACATAGGCCGGGTAGGTTTGCCCGGCCTGTTCGCTTATAATGACATGGTTCTTGCGGGAAAAATATTTCCTGCGAATAAAATAACATTACGGGTTCATGCTGCAAGGGTATAGTTTTGCGCCTTGCACTGCATTTTATAATAATGATTAACACAACCGCACACGCGGCTGGTAAAGCAGGAAGTGGAAAAATGAGCGTCGGTATATTAAGAGTATTGGTGCAAAGCCAAATCATTGACAATAATCAGGTCGAACGTTATCAAAACGTATTAAAAGCAAATAAATCTATTGTTCCTCTGTTGTTTGAAGAGGGCGTAATCACACCTAAAGCATTAGGCGAGTTGCTGGCAAGGGTTTTCAGCTACCCTCTCTTGGATTTAACCCATTATCCCCGCAGTAATATCCTCCCGGATGTGCTTTCCGAAGAACAAATGCTGCAAAACCGCTGCGTGCCGATTTTTCAAAGAGGCCGGAAAGTTTACTTCGCAGTATCCGATCCAACCCAAATTCAGAATTTCCAAAAAATAGCCTTTTCATCAGGCGTATCGGTCGATTTAGTCGTGGTACGCGACGACCAGTTGAGCACTTTGCTTGAATGGCTCGGCCAGCGTTCGACTTCGATTTTGAACGAAATGAGCAAAGAGCAGGAGGCTGCGGCTCCCGTTCAATCTCTGTATATCGATAACGAAGAAGCAGAAGACGGGCCGATTCCCCGTTTTATTCACAAAACACTTTCCGATGCCTTAAATGCGGGCGCTTCGGATATTCATTTCGAATTTTACGAGCAAATGGCACGGGTTCGTTTCCGTGTGGACGGCCAGTTGAGAGAAGTCGTTCAGCCGCCCGTAGCCGTCCGAGGCCAGCTTGCATCGCGTATCAAAGTGATGGCCCGTTTGGATATCTCGGAAAAAAGAGTGCCTCAAGACGGCCGTATTCAAATCGCATTCCATAAGCACGGACGCCCGATCGATTTCCGTGTCAGCACTTTGCCTACTTTGTTCGGCGAAAAAGTGGTTATGCGTATTCTGAATTCAGATGCAGGGTCTTTGAATATCGACCAATTGGGCTTCGAACCATTTCAAAAAGAATTGCTGTTGGAAGCCATCCACCGCCCCTACGGCATGGTATTGGTAACCGGCCCGACCGGTTCGGGTAAAACGGTTTCACTCTATACCTGTTTGAACATCTTGAATACAGAGAATGTCAATATCGCTACTGCCGAAGACCCTGCTGAGATTAACTTGCCCGGCATTAACCAGGTAAACGTAAACGATAAACAGGGCTTGACGTTTGCTGCCGCGCTGAAGGCGTTTCTCCGTCAAGATCCGGATATCATCATGGTGGGTGAGATTCGGGATTTGGAAACTGCCGACATCGCCATTAAAGCTGCTCAAACCGGCCATATGGTTTTCTCCACTTTGCATACCAACAATGCTCCTGCAACGCTGTCGCGTATGCTGAATATGGGTGTTGCTCCGTTTAATATTGCCAGCTCCGTAAGTCTGATTATGGCTCAACGGCTTTTGCGCCGCTTGTGCTCGAATTGTAAAACGCCGATGGAACGCCCGCCTGTTGCGGCTTTGAAAAAAGCGGGTTTTACTGATGAAGATTTGGCAAAAAACTGGACCATGTACCGTGCGGTAGGCTGCGACAGTTGCAGGGGGAAAGGCTATAAGGGGCGTGCCGGCGTATATGAGGTAATGCCGATAAGCGAAGAAATGCAGCGCGTAATCATGGAAAACGGTACGGAAGTCGATATCTTAAATATGGCCTATAAAGAAGGCATGGTCGATTTGCGCCGCGCAGGATTGTTGAAAGTCATGCAAGGCATTACTTCGTTGGAAGAAGTGCTCGCTCATACTAACGATTAACATACAAGTATTGGATTTTTAAAGGGGTCAAAATGAGCAAATCCACAGCAGGAAGCAGAAACGTTAAAAAAGAAAAAGGCATCCGTTTTAATTTTGAAGGTAGGAATATCGATACCGAACAAATGGTTCGGGGCGAAGTGGTTGCCAAAAACGAAGAAGAAGCACGCAAAAAGCTTCAACGGCGGGGCATTAAGCCGTTACGGGTCAGCAAAGTAAAGGCAGTGCGCAACAAGAGGATTACGCAGGAAGACATTACGGTATTTACACGCCAACTGGCCACCATGATGAAAGCCGGCCTGCCTTTGATGCAGGCATTTGAAATCGTAGCCAAAGGGCATTCCAATCCGTCGATGACGCAAATGCTGATGCAGGTGCGGGCCGATGTGGAGCAAGGCAGTGCGCTGGGTAAAGCTTTTGCCAAACATCCCAAATATTTCGACCGTTTTTACTGCAATCTGATTGCGGCAGGTGAAGCGGGCGGTGTGTTGGAAAGCTTGTTGGATAAATTGGCGATTTATAAAGAAAAAACCCAAGCCATTAAGAAAAAAGTAAAAAGTGCGCTCACTTATCCGATTGCCATTGTGGTTGTGGCTATTGTTTTGGTATTCATTATGATGGTGTTTGTTTTGCCGGCATTCGGCGAAGTTTACAGCAGCATGGGGGCGGAACTGCCGGGATTGACCCAAATCGTGATGAGTATTTCCGATTTCTTCGTCAAGTATGCTTGGGTTATCGTAATCGGAACAGTGGTGCTGTGTTTCGGTTTGTTCCAATGGTATAAAAAATCACCGATGCTGCAGAAACGCGTTGATGCAGTGATGCTTCGGCTGCCTATTTTCGGTGCCATTGTTAGAAAAGCCACCATTGCACGTTGGGCGCGCACAACTTCTACGCTGTTCGCCGCAGGCGTTCCTTTGGTAGAGGTGTTGGATTCCGTATCGGGTGCGGCGGGCAACATTCTTTACGAAGAAGCGACACACGATATCCGAGCCAAAGTAACTCAAGGTTTGTCGCTGACATCGAGTATGCAGGGTACGGATATGTTTCCGAATATGGTGCTGCAAATGGCGGCTATCGGTGAGGAATCGGGTTCGTTAGACGATATGCTGAACAAGGCCGCAGAGTTTTATGAAGATGAAGTTGATAATGCGGTTGCCCAACTTTCGTCGTTAATGGAGCCGATTATTATGGTTGTGCTCGGTTCCATTATCGGTGTGATTTTGGTTGCCATGTATCTGCCGCTGTTTAACTTGGGTAACGTGGTAGGCTGATTATGTGGGCTTTATTCCAAGAGCTGGCACCTTTTGCGGTGCCGCTTTCTTTCTTGTTCGGCCTCTTGACCGGTAGCTTTCTGAATGTGGTGATTTATCGTGTTCCGGTAATGATGGAACGAAGCTGGACATTGTTTGCCAAAGATCATTTGGGTTTGGATATAACTGCTGAAGAATCTGAAACGTTTAATCTGATCAAGCCTGATTCGCGATGCCCGAAATGTCTTGCCCGCGTTAGACCGTGGCAAAATATACCCGTTATCAGTTATCTGTTGTTGGGCGGCAAATGCGGTTCATGTAAAACACCTATCAGCAAACGCTACCCGTTGGTGGAACTGTTGACCGGTTTGCTGTTTGCGGCGGTTGCTTGGCAATACGGGTGGAGCTGGATCACTTTTGGCGGTTTGGTATTCACGGCAATGCTGGTTGCGCTCGCATTTATTGATGCAGATACCCAATATCTTCCCGACCAGTTGACCTTGCCGTTAATCTGGCTGGGCTTGATTTTTAATATAAACGGCTCGTTTGTGCCGCTTAGTTCCGCAGTATGGGGGGCAGTATGCGGGTATATGAGTTTATGGTTGCTGTGTTATATTTATAAACTCTTAACGGGCAAAATCGGTATGGGCGGGGGTGATTTTAAATTATTGGCCGCCTTAGGTGCTTGGTTGGGAGTGGGAGTGTTGCCCGTATTGGTTTTTATGGCGGCACTTATCGGTATTATTGCGGCGTTGGTTATGAAAATTGCGAAAGGGCAGCAGTTTGCGTTCGGTCCCAGTTTGGCGGTTGCCGGCTGGCTTATTTTTATTGCCAATGAGCAGATATTATCGTTAACGGCATGGTGGTTGAATGCTTCGGGGTTTTAAACGATGACTTTTTGGGTAGGGTTAACCGGAGGAATCGGCAGCGGCAAATCAAAGGCCGCTGCCGAATTTCTCCATTTAGGCGTTCCGGTTATTGATGCGGATGCCGTCGGTAGAGAGATAACGGCAGACAACGGTTCGGCCTTACCTGAAATACGCCGTGTATTCGGTGCGGATTTTTTTGATGATGAAGGCCGTCTGAAACGTGATGCTTTACGCGATTTGGTTTTCAGACGGCCTGAAGCCAAACAACAGCTTGAAGCATTGATGCATCCGTTGATTTTGAATGAAATCCGTTTGCAGCAGCGCAATTATGAACATAAGGTGTACGGAATCATCGATATTCCTTTATTGATTGAAAAGCCGGTATTTTCTGTATTGGCTAAACGTGTTTTGGTTATTGATGCCGACGAAAGGATTCAGATAGAACGGGTGCGGCAGCGTAGCGGTCTTGATCCGGTTGAAATCAAGCGCATCATGGCCACGCAGGCGAGCAGACGGGAAAGATTGCTTGCGGCAGATGATGTTTTGTCAAATGAAGGTACAATTGAAGAATTAGCCGCTAAGGTGAACAGATTGCACCGGTTTTACCAAGCATATTTTTCATACTTATCCAGAGTAATGCCATGATTCGTTTCGAACATCCGCTTTCCGAGCGGTTACGCAGTTTTTTACGCATCGAATATTTGTTTAACCGTTTTCATTCTGAGAGCGAACGGCAGGACGACAGCCCGTGGGCACATCACTTGGCATTGTTTTCTCTGTTTGAAATTATGGAATGTGCAGGACGCGCGGAAGTAAAGTTGGATATTCTTCAAGAGCTTGAACGGCAGAAACAGATTTTGTCCGACAGCCGGTTTCAGGGGGAGGGCATAGTAGTCGGCCGAGACCGTTTGCAAGAGGTTGCCGATAATCTTCAAGGCGTTCAGCAAAAGTTCGGCCAGCACTTGCGTGAAAACGATTGGCTGATGGCGATTAAGCAGCGCATGTTGGTACCGGGAGGAACAAGCCCGTTTGATTTGTCGTCTTATTACTTTTGGCAGCAGCTGCCTTACGAGTGTCGGTTAAACGATTTAAAAAAGTGGATTGGCACATTGCTGCCTACGCGCGAAGCAATAACCGTGTTGTTGGATATTTTGCGCGCCAATACCAAGTCGGTTGATTGCGTGGCGCAAAAAGGTAATTATCAGAGCAACAGTCTGCCGCAAAATATTCATATGCTGACGATCGAGGTCGATATCGATAATCAGGCGTTACCCGAGGTTTCTGCCAACAAATACATTACCCATATACGTTTTTTAGAAGCTTCTCAAGAATATGCCCGAGGCAAACAATTGCAGGCTGATGTGCCGTTTAAATTGATTATGTGCAGTTTTGACCCGATTTTAGAATAAAGTTATGAATGACCCGAAACCGATAGTGCCTTGCCCGACCTGCCGTAAGCCTACCGAATGGACGCAAGAAAACAAGTTCCGCCCATTTTGCAGCGAACGCTGTAAATTGATTGATTTAGGTGCTTGGGCAAATGAAGATTATGCGATTGAATCAGAAGCTGACGATATTTATCGGGAAGAATAAGGAGGCGTTCAATATTTAATCGAAGCAGGTTATTAATCTTGCTGCCGTTGTGAAAATTAAGTGGTTTTGCAAAAGTCTTAAGCCGTTTGCTGATAATGCCCTCTAAAATACGAAACATAATAAAAAACTGCTGCCGTCTGAAATAGTTTTCAGACGGCAGCAGTTTTTTATAATATGCGGATTATTTTTTATTCAAAGAATCGCGGATTTCGCGCAGCAGCAACACTTCTTCAGAAGGAGCTGCAGGTGCTTCTTCGACAGCAGGGGCTTCACGTTTCAGTTTGTTGATCATTTTAATTACCACGAAAATAGCCGCAGCAATGATCAGGAAACTGATGATGGTATTGATGAACAGACCCACGTTCAAAGTAACCGCGCCGGCGGCTTGGGCGGCAGCCAGAGTGGGGTAGCCGGCTTCAGGTGCGGGCGGCACGCCGTCTTTCAGGGTAATAAACAGGTTTGAAAAGTCTACGCCGCCGATCAAAATACCGATGGGGGGCATAATCACATCATCTACCAAAGATTTTACAATGCCGCTGAAGGCAGTACCGATAACCATACCGACCGCGAGATCGATAACGTTACCGCGCATAATAAACTCTTTAAATTCTTTTGCTAAAGACATCTTTTTTCCTTTCCAAAAATATTAAATATAGATGTATGAAGTTATTCAAACCGCCGTCGGGCGAAAGACCGCGCATGGTACTTGATTTATTGTAAAAATATGTATCACATAGTTATGATTTGTGTTTTTGATAGAAAACGGCAGTTTTAGTTCCCGTTCAGGTGAAAAAAAATGCCGTTTGAAAAGATTTGTAGCATTTATGCAAAAGAATGAATCGATAAAACGTGCTGATATTGCCCTGAATGGCGAAGTGAGAAAACATCAACCGGAATATATGTGATGTGATTACAACGCTGTTGATCGGATGTGAATCGCAGCGGTGCGGAGCGGCCGCAAAATGCGTTAGAGACCGTTGCTTGCCTCGATGACGTCAATTTTGGGCATATAGAGTAAATCGTAAGTCGGTTTGTTGACCAAGTCGGCCAGAGTAAATCCGTCGAGATAGTTGAGAAACGCGCGGATGCCACCGCCTAAAATTCCGGCCATGCGGCAGTTGGGGGAAATGATGCATTGGTTGTTGTTGCCCATACATTCCACAAGCTGCATGGGTTCGAGATGGCGGATAACTGCGCCGATGTTGATTTTATCGGCGGGGCGCGACAGGCGCAGGCCGCCGCCTTTGCCGCGGATGCTGTCGAGAAAGCCGCCTTTAACCAATGCAGTAACCACTTTCATCAGGTGGCTTTTGGAGATGCCGTAGGTATCGGCAATGGTGCTGATGTTGACTAGGGTATCGTCGTTGATGGCGGTGTAAATCAATACGCGCAGGCCGTAATCGGTGTGTTGGGTTAAATACATAATGGATGAAGGGGTGAGTTTGACTTTGTGTCGTTATAAGTTTCATAATATATGAAACTTATACAATAATCCAGTACGGGCGCAGCCATGAAACCTTTGAAACGCCACCCAGATTTAATCGAGCGCTCGCGCGAGCATCATCATACTTTGGCCTTGTGTGTGCGGATTTTGCGCGATACCAAGCAGAACTACTGTGATGATATTGAAGCGCACCTGCCTGTTTTGTTTGTGCATTTTGCTGCGGAAGAAGCGCAGTTCGCGCCGTATTGGGATAAGGTGGATTCGGCTCTGCGGCAGCGTTTTGAAGCGGAACATGCTTTGCTGCGCGGGATGGCGGCGGCACCGCAATACGATGATGCGGAGTGGAATACCCGTTTTGCCACGGCTTTGCGCGATCATGCGCGTTTTGAAGAGCGTGAACTGTTTCCGGCGCTCGAGCCGTTTTTGGATTGAACTGCTAAAGCCGGAGGGGAAAGTTTTCAGACGGCCTCGGTTTGTATTTGAGGTATGGATTGAGCATTGGCTGCTGCTGATTAAGGCTGATACGCGTTAAGACTTTTGTAGGATGGCCGTCTGAACAATATTTTGGCAAGGTGGGCGGCAATCTTTTAGACGCGGCTGATTGGATGCTTGTCCGGCGTTTTGGTATGTGAAGATCACTGATATAAAACTGGAGACCTTTGCAAAACCCCCATCTGCGGCGCATTTCTGCGTTGTGCGCTGCCCGCTCGTTTGCCTATCTATATGATATGTCTGCACTCGCTGTGCTGCTACGCCTTGAACTGCATCCACATCTGGCGGCTTTGCAAAGGTCTCAAACTTATATAAAAGGAACTTACCATGAAAACCTTGTTTTCCCATCCTGTGTGGGCAATGGCTTTCCGCCCGTTTTATGCGTTGGCGGCTGTGTTTGGTGCCGTGTCGATATTGCTGTGGGGATTCGGTTATCAGGGTACGGCAGACATGCCTTCGTTTTTTTGGCACGCGCATGAAATGATTTGGGGTTATGCCGGTGCGGTGGTGGTGGGCTTTCTGCTGACGGCAGTAGCAACGTGGACAGGCCGGCCGCCTACGCGGGGTGCGGCTTTGTTTGGCTTGACGGCCTGCTGGCTGCTGGCGCGCATTGCGATGTATTTTCCGCACGG
The DNA here is from genome assembly GCF_001308005.1 of Neisseria sp. 74A18. Taxonomy (NCBI): domain Bacteria; kingdom Pseudomonadati; phylum Pseudomonadota; class Betaproteobacteria; order Neisseriales; family Neisseriaceae; genus Neisseria; species Neisseria sp. 74A18. The sequence goes on along the minus strand of NZ_LGZA01000006.1, from coordinate 56,081 downwards.
CGCGGCAGTCAGCGGGGTGTTGGGAACGCTGTTTTTTGGGTATGCGGCGGTGTGTATGGCGATTCCGGTGGTCGAAAGCAAAAATTCGCGCAACTATATTGCCGTGGTGGCGCTGGCGGTGTTCGGCCTTACCCATGCTGTGTTTCATCTCTATCTGGAGCCTTTTCAGGCGGCGGCGCTGCTGAACGGTATGCTGGCGGGTTTGATTATGGTGGCCGGTTTTATCGGCTTGGTGGGGATGCGGATTATGCCGTTTTTCACGGCCAAGCGTTTGGGCATTCCGCAGGTGTCTTCGCCGATGTGGGTGGCTTTGTCGGCTTTGGTGCTGCCTATGCTGGCGGCGGTGCTGATGCTTTTTCAGACGGCCTTTACGCTGGTGGGGCTGTGTGCGTTTGCCGCGGGCGTGGTTAATTTGGTGCAGCTGTTCCGTTGGTGGCACAAGCAGGTGCTGCGCGAGCCGATGTTGTGGATTTTGTTTGCAGGCTATCTGTTTACGGCGCTGGGCTTGATGGTGGTGGGCGTGGCGCAATGGGTGCCGGTTTATCTGAGTTTGGGGGCGCACTTGATCGGCGTGGGCGGCATCGGTTTGCTGACGGTGGGCATGATGGCGCGGACGGCGCTCGGCCACACGGGGCATCCGATTTATCCGGCGCCTTCGCCGATGACTTTGGCGTTTTGGCTGATGGTGGGGGCAACGCTGGTGCGCGCGCTGGCGGCTTTTGTGGGCGGTACGGCTTATACGCACAGCATCCGCTTGTCGGCCGCTTTGTTTGCCGCGTCGTTGTTGCTGTATGCGTGGCGGTATATTCCGTGGCTGACGGCGCCGCGGGCGGACGGCAAACCGGGCTAACGTGTGCTTGAGTTTCCGTTTGAACATGAGGCCGTCTGAAAAGATAAAACAGCCTGAACCAATCTTTTCAGACGGCCTGTTTGCGCTTAAACTGGCGGCTTGATAAAAACACCTTGGTTTAAGTAGAGGAACATCATGTCGCATCAAAAAATGAAAGCGGGTATTGTCGGCGCAACCGGTTACACAGGCGTGGAACTGCTGCGCCTTTTGTCTGCCCATCCCCATGTCGATGTTTGTGCCGTAACCAGCCGCGGCGAGGCGGGTATTGCGGTGGCCGATTATTTTCCCAGCCTGCGCGGTGTGTATGACTTGGTGTTCCAAACGCCCGATGATGCCGATTTGGCATCGTGCGACGTGGTGTTTTTTGCCACGCCCAACGGCGTAGCCATGAAAGAAGCGCCGGAGCTGTTGGCTAAGGGCGTGCGCGTGGTGGATTTGTCGGCCGACTACCGCATCAAAGACATTCCCACTTGGGAAAAATGGTACGGCATGACGCACGCTAGCCCCGAAACGGTTGCCGAGGCGGTGTACGGTTTGAGCGAGATGAACCGTGCCGAAGTGGCAAAAGCGCGTTTGGTGGCCAACCCCGGCTGCTATCCGACCTGCGTTTCGCTGGCCTTGCTGCCTTTGTTGAAAGCAGGCCGTCTGAAAGAAAACATGCCGCTGATTGCCGACTGCAAATCCGGCGTATCGGGTGCGGGGCGCAAGGCCAACGTGGGCACGCTGTTGTGCGAAGCGGGCGACAATTTCAAAGCCTACGGCGTGGGCGGACACCGCCATCTGCCCGAAATCAAGCAAACCATCAGCGGCCTGCAAAACGGCGTGGCCGACGGGCTGGTGTTTGTGCCGCATCTCACGCCGATGATACGCGGCATGCAGGCCACCATGTATCTGCATCTGAAAGACGGCTCCGACCCGTACGATATCTTGAGCGATTTTTACCGCGACAGTGCGTTTGTGGACATCATGCCTTCGGGCAGCACGCCAGAAACCCGCAGCGTGCGCGGGGCGAACCTCTGCCGCATCAGCGTGCAGCAGGCGCCGCAAAGTGACGTGTGGATTGTGTTGTCGGTGATTGATAATTTGGTGAAAGGCGCGGCCGGCCAAGCCGTGCAGAATATGAACATCATGTTTGGTTTTGAAGAAAACGCAGGCTTGGGTAACGCGCCGCTGCTGCCGTAACCCGCATGACGTTTTGCCCACTTTGATTCTCAGCCCGTTATGTCGAAACCTTCCCTGCTGAAAAACCTGCCGTTTCTGCTCACCCCGCCGCTGTTATGGTCGGGGAACGTGATTGTGGCGCGGGCGGTGCGTAACGATATTCCGCCGTTTACCTTGTCGTTTGGGCGGTGGGTGATTTCGCTGCTGATTCTGCTGCCGTTTGCTTGGGCGGCGATGCGGCGCGATAAGGCGCTGTATTTCCAGCACAAAAAAATGGTGGCGGCAACGGCGCTCACAGGCATTGCCGCGTTTAACACGCTGGTGTATGCAGGCTTGCACACGACCACCAGCACCAACGCTTTGCTGCTCAATTCGTGCATTCCCGTGTTGATTATGCTGATCGGCGCGGTGTTTTACGGGCAGCGGCTGAACCGTTTTCAGACGGCAGGGTTGCTGTTGTCGCTGTCGGGCGTGTTGGTTGTCGTGTTGCAGGGCAGCATGGACAATCTTGTGGCGCTGCGTTTCCACCCCGGCGATTTATGGGTGTTTGCCGCCGCGGTGTGTTGGGCGTTTTACACATTGTGGATGAAGAGAATACCCGCAGAAATCAACCGCACGGGTTTGACCGCCGTGCAGATTATGCTGGGCTTGCTGGTGCTGCTGCCTTTGTGGTGGTGGGAGCAGGCCGGCGGCGCGGCGGTAAATTGGAACCTGCGTTCGCTGGCTGGCTTTGCCTATGTGGGCATTTTCCCTTCCGTGGTGGCTTATTTATGCTACACCGCCGCCATCGCCCGCTTGGGCGCGGTGGGTGCAGGTTTGAGCATTTATCTGATGCCCGTATTCGGCACGCTGCTGGCGGTAACGCTCTTGGGCGAGACGTTGCAGGTGTACCATGTGGCAGGCATCGCAGCGATTTTCGGCGGGATTATGCTGAGCAACCGCAAATAAGCTTAACGTATCTTTTTTCAAACCGCGTATAATGCAGGCGTTTAATCGTTTTATTTTAGAATCAGGAATTGAGATGAGCATTCAAGAACAAATCAAAGAAGTCGTAACCACCCACCGCGTGGTGCTGTTTATGAAAGGTACCAAGCAGTTTCCGCAATGCGGCTTTTCTTCGCGTGCGGTGCAGCTTCTTCAGGCTGCGGGCTGCGAAGATTTTGTAACGGTAAACGTGTTGGAAAACGACGCGGTGCGCCAAGGCATTAAAGAATACAGCAACTGGCCGACCATTCCTCAATTGTATGTAAACGGCGAGTTTCTCGGCGGTTCGGACATCATGATGGAAATGTATGAAGCCGGTGAGCTGCAAGAGGCATTGAAAGCGTAATGAACGCGCCGGTGTTTTGAATCATCGGTTTGGAGGCCGTCTGAAAAGTTTTTCAGACGGCTTCTTTGTATTCGGGCGTAGGGTGGCTTAATCCAGCAAAAACAGTTCGTTGCCGTGTTGTTTCAGCCATTGTTTGGCGGTATCGGTATGGGGCGTGTGGCGGTTGACCAGCGCCCAAAAGCGCGGGCTGTGGTCGGGATGGGGAAGGTGGCAAAGTTCGTGGACGCACACATAGTCAATCACGAAATCGGGCGCGCCGATCAAACGCCAGTTCAGGCGGATGCCGGTGCGCTGCCGACACACGCCCCAAAAGGTTTTGGCGTTGCTCAGGGCGGTGGCGGCGGGGAAGAGTTGCAGGGTGTGGGCGTGTTGCTGCAAGCGCGGCAGCAGGGTTTCGGCGGCGCGTTCGGTGAGAAAGCGGCGTAAATGCGTTTTTTGCTGCGCCCACGGTTGCTCCGGTAGCAGAAAGTACGGCGGTTGGTGGCTGATGTGGTGTTGCGCGTGGGTGCGGAGTTGGTGGGGTTGGCCGCGATACCAAATGTGTTCGGGTGTGGTTTGCGGCGTGGGTGTGGACGGCGTGTGACGGAGGGTGCGGAGAATCAGCGACTCGTTGTGTTGCAGCCACATACGCAGTTGCCGTTCGCTCAGAAAAGGCGGAATGTTGATGCGGATAGCGGCTGCCGACAGCGGCCGCAAAATGATGTTTTTCTTGGCGCTGCGTTTCAGATGGAGCGTGATGTCGAGGCCGTCTGAAAGGGTGTGGGCAAGCTGCATGGTCAAATCAGGCCGAGATAATAGAGCACACAGCCGATAATCATGGCGGCTCCGCCGGCAAGCAGGGCGGTGCGGGCGTTGGTCGGCACGCCTGCATCGCGCAGACTGCGGTTGAAATAGGCTCCGCCGATCAGGGTAACCAGCACGGCGAAAATGAGGGCGGAATAAGTGTCGCTGTTCATGGGTTGGTATGATGTTGTTGGGTGTGGAGGCCGTCTGAAATGTTCAGACGGCCTTTTTGGCGGCAAACGGCCCGGCACCGTCGATTTTTTCCTGTTGGCTTTCAATCCAGTTTTCGCATTGGGCCATCAACTCTTCGGGTGTGCCGCTGCTGTGGGCAACGGGTGTGCCGATGATTATGGTGATTTCGCCCGGGTATTTCAAAAACGAATTGCGCGGCCAAAATTCGCCGCTGTTGAGGGCAACGGGCACCAAATCCATCTCGAACATTTTCGCCATGCGTGCGGCGCCGAGCTTGTATTTGCCGCGCGTGCCGGGCGGCAGGCGTGTGCCTTCGGGGAAAATGGTAATCCAAAAGCCTTCTTTTTTACGCGCCAAGCCTTGCTCCATCAGCTGGCGGTTGGCTTGGGTGCGGTTGCTGCGGTCGATGCCGATGGTTTTGGCGAGTTTCAAGCCCCAGCCGAAGAAGGGCAGTTTGAACAGTTCTTTTTTGGCCACGAAAACGTGCAGGGGAAAGATTTCTTGAAAAGCGAGCGTTTCCCAGCCCGATTGGTGTTTGCTGCAAATAATCGAGGGGCGGTCGGGGATGTTTTCACGGCCGACCACGCGGTATTTGAGGCCGATGATGTGTTTGAGCATCCACATCAGTATCAACGCCCAAGCGCGGCCGACGTGGTTGGCACCTTTGGGAATCAGGGCGGCGGGAATGATAACGGTGAACATCGGCGGGGTAATCAATACCAATACCAGCCAGTAAATCAGGTTGCGGATATAGAGCATCGGGAGCTTTCTTTAACGGGTTTTCAGACGGCCTGATGTTCTGCCGCCTGCTGGCGTGCGTTTTCCTGCATCAGGTATTGCGAAAAAGCCAGCAGGTTGTCGAAGATTTGCGTGCGTTCGGGCAGGTCGTCGCCTTGGTTTTCGAGCGTTTTTTTGCCTTTGCCGGTCAGCACCAGCGCGGATTTGCCGCCGACTGCGTCAATCGCCTGCAAATCGCGCAGGCTGTCGCCCACCAGCCAAGTTTCGGCGGCATCGGCGTTGAAACGTTCGATGATGTCGGTAATCATGCCGGGCTTGGGTTTGCGGCAGCCGCAGTTGTCGTCGGCCAGATGCGGGCAGAACCAGATGCCGTCGATTTTGCCGCCGGCCTGTTGTACCAAGCGGTGCATTTTGGTGTGCATTTCGGTAAGGTCTTGCAGGGTAAAGTATTTTCTGCCGATGCCGGATTGGTTGGTGGCCACGGCGATGGTGTAGCCTGCTTCGGTTAGGAAGGCAATGGCATCCATGCTGCCTTCGATGGGCACCCATTCGTCGCAGGATTTTACGAAGTCGTCGCGGTCGTGGTTAATCACGCCGTCGCGGTCGAGAATAATCAGTTTCATGGTTCGGATACCTTTTTCAGACGGCCTTAAGCATGGCTTGAAGCTCGGTAATGTGCTGTTCTAAAGAAGGGTTGTAAGTTAATGCCTGTTGCGGGTCGGCCAGTTTGTGCGTGCCGCTCTGTTTGAGGGCGACTGCTTGTTCCACGGCGGCAGTCAGTGTTTCGGGGCGCGCACGAGAGAAGAAGAAACCGGCGTGGTCGTTCATCACTTCCGTGCAGGCCATGTTGTCGGCCAACACCACGCGCGTGCCGCTCAACACGGATTCTACACCCACCAAGCCGAAAGGTTCGTACAACGAGGCCATGATGGTGAAATCGGCGGCGCGGTAAAGTTCGGGCATGTTTTTGCAGAAGCCGAGTTCGATGACATTGTTCATCGGGCGGGGTAGCGGCGAACCGGCCACGGCGAGTTTTACCGGCAGCTCGGTATGCTCGAAAAAGTTTGCCAGCATATCCAAACCTTTGCGTTTGTGGCCGGTGGAGGGGAAGAGGAACACGGTTTCATGTTCGCCGAAACCGTATTTTTGGCGCAGGGCGGCAATATCTTCCGGCCGGGCGGGAGAAAAGCGTGCGGTATCGGCGGGCGGATACACCACGCGGATTTTGTTCGGGTTCACGCCGTAGAGTTCGACCAGCTCGCGCTGCATCAAAGCTGAATGCGCCATGATGGATTGGGCGGTGCGGTAATTGGTGCGGTTGCGGCGGATGGTGAGTTTGTCGAGCAGGGTGGTTTGCTGCTGCATTCCGCGCAAATAGCCCAGATGCGTGCCGCCGCAGACGAAAATATCGGCGTGGTCGCCGGGGTTGCAGGCAATCAGCCGTTCGCCGCTGCGGCGCAGTTTTTGCAGTTGGCGCGCAAAGAAAAACGGACGCAGTTTTTTGGGAATGCGTTTCTGATTAACGGTTTGCGCGTCGATTTGCGCGTATTCGGGCAGGGAAGTGTCGAACCTTGAGGCATAAACGCGAACGGGTATATTTTGTGCGGCCAGCGCGCGGACGATGTCGAAGGTGTAGCTTTCCATGCCGCCGCCGCGGTTGAATCGGTTGATGCTGATGGCGATAGGGTTCATAAGGTTCACAATGATTCACATAAATGTTCAGACGGCCTCAGAGCGGATGAGGCCGTCTGAAAAGGAAATACCGACATTATTCAAAAACAACGGCTTGGGCAAGCGTTTTGCCGGCCGTATCTTTCGCCGACAGTTGCGGCTCGTCCGTGAGCGGCCAGCGGATATTCACAGAAGGGTCGTTCCACAGCAGGCAATGCTCGGCTTGCGGGTTGTAGTAATCGGTGCATTTATACACGAATTCCGCGTTGTCTCCCAGTACATAAAAGCCGTGGGCAAAGCCTTCCGGCACCCACAGTTGGCGTTTGTTTTCTGCCGAAAGCACCGCTCCGACCCAACGGCCGAAAGTGGGCGATGAGCGGCGCAGATCCACCACCACGTCAAACACGCTGCCCGCCACCACCCGCACGAGCTTGCCTTGCGTGTTTTCGGTTTGGTAGTGCAGGCCGCGCAAAACGCCGGCGGCGGATTTGGAATGGTTTTCCTGCACAAAAGTGCGGTCGCAGACGTTTTCTCTAAACCATTGGTCGCGGAAGGTTTCCATAAAAAAACCGCGCTCGTCGCCGAATACTTTGGGTTCGAGAATTTTTACGTCGGGAATGGCGGTGGAGATGATGTTCATATCGGTGTGGTCGGGTAAAAGAATTTTTCAGACGGCATCGTTAAGGTGCAGGCATATATGGGCGCAAATCATGCAGGGCAGCCTGCCAGTTGCTGGGTTGAACGCCAAAGGCCGTCTGAATGTTATGGGTGTTCAGGCGGGAGCAGGCAGGGCGTTTTGCCGGTGTAGGGTAGGAAGCTGTGTCGATTTCGATGAGCTCCGGTATCCGATCGAGCAGACCCTGTGCTGCGGCCGCATCGAAAATAGCTTGGGCAAATTGATACCAGCTGACATAAGGGCTGCCCGAATAGTGGTATAAACCGTAACCGTGGTCTTGTTGGGATAAGCGGCGGCCGATGTGTATCAGGGTAGCGGCAATGTCGCCGGCGTAGGTGGGCGCACCGTATTGGTCGCCGACAATATTCAGGGTATCGCGTTCTTTTCCTAGCCGGAGCATGGTTTTAACGAAATTGTGGCCGTGTTCTCCGAACACCCATGAAGTGCGGATAATCACGGCGCGGGAACATGCGGCTTGAACGGCTTGTTCTCCGGCAAGTTTGCTTGCTCCGTAAACACTTTGGGGAGAGGGGGTATCCGTTTCGGAGTAGGGCTGCTGTTTTTGCCCGTCAAACACATAATCGGTCGAAAGGTGGATGATGGCCGCTCCGCACGCTTGGGCGGCTTCGGCCAAATATGCCGCACCGTTGCGGTTGACGGCAAACGCCCGATTACTGTCGCTTTCGGCTTTATCTACGGCAGTATAAGCTGCCGCATTGATAATAATGTCCGGGCGGAATCTTAAGGCCGTCTGAAAAACAGCATCGCGGTCGGTAATGTTGAGCTGGGAGGAATGAAGAGCCGACACTTGGTCGGAACGCTGGGCGAGCAGGCGGGTAAGGCAATGGCCGACTTGACCGTTTTTGCCGGTAATCAAAAATTTAGCCATGTTCACGGGCTTTCAATAAACGCATCAGATAAAGGCCGTAATCGTTTTTGCACAACGGAGCTGCCAACGTTTCGAGTTGTTGGTCGGAAAGCCAACCGTTGCGCCACGCGATTTCTTCAAGGCAGGCCACTTGCAGGTTTTGCAGATGCTCGATGGTTTTGACGAACGAAGAAGCTTCATGCAGGCTGTCGTGCGTGCCGGTGTCGAGCCAGGCAAAACCACGGCCGAGTTGTTGCACGTTGAGCGAGCCGTCTTCGAGATACATTTGGTTGATGCTGGTGATTTCCAGTTCGCCTCTTTCAGACGGCCTAACCTGCTTGGCAAAATCAACAACGCGGTTGTCGTAGAAATAGAGGCCGGTTACCGCCCAATCCGATTTAGGTTTTTGCGGTTTCTCTTCGATAGACAGAGCTTTAAATGTCTTATCGAATTCCACAACGCCGAAGCGTTCCGGGTCTTTTACCTGATAAGCAAAAACCGTTGCCCCCGATTCGCGCGCGGCAGCCTGCTGCAAGGTTTGGGTAAACGATTGGCCGTAAAAAATATTGTCGCCCAACACCAAGCATACTTTATCGCTGCCGATAAAGGTTTCGCCGATGATGAAAGCCTGAGCCAAACCGTCGGGGCTGGGCTGTTCGGCGTAATCGATGCGGATGCCGAAATCGGAGCCGTCTCCCAAAAGGCGGCGGAAAGCGGCGTTGTCTTCGGGCGTGGTAATCACCAACACATCGCGGATTCCGGCCAGCATCAAAACCGATAAAGGGTAATAAATCATCGGTTTGTTGTACACGGGCAAAAGCTGCTTGGATACGCCGCGTGTAATCGGGTAAAGCCGTGTGCCGGAACCGCCTGCGAGAATAATCCCTTTCATTTTGCCACTCCCAAGCGTTCGAGCCGGTAGGAGCCGTCGAGCACACGTTGCCACCAGCCGCGGTTGTTCAAATACCATGCTACGGTTTTACGGATACCCGATTCAAAAGTTTCTTCAGGCTTCCAGCCAAGTTCGCGGTTGATTTTGGCCGCATCAATGGCATAACGCACATCGTGGCCGGGGCGGTCTTCGACAAAGGTGATCAAATCTTCATAGGCTCGAATCCCGGCGGGTTTTTCGGGCATCAATTCTTCCAGCAGTTTGCAGACGGTTTGCACCACTTCGAGATTGGTTTTTTCGTTATGGCCGCCGATATTATAGGTTTCCCCTATTTTCCCTTGTGTGATCACGGCATATAAAGCCCGCGCATGATCTTCGACAAACAGCCAATCGCGTATCTGCAAGCCGTTGCCGTAAACGGGCAAGGGCCTGCCGCCGATGGCATTCAGAATCATCAGTGGAATCAGTTTTTCAGGAAAATGATAAGGGCCGTAGTTGTTGGAACAATTGGTAATCAAAGTAGGCAAGCCGTAAGTGCGCCGCCATGCCCTTACTAAATGGTCGCTGGAGGCTTTGGAAGCGGAATAAGGGCTGCTAGGCGCATAAGGCGTGGTTTCGGTAAACAAATCGTCGGTATCGTGCAAATCGCCATACACTTCGTCGGTAGAAATATGATGAAAACGGAACGACGCCTGTTTTTCAGACGGCATGTTTTGCCAGTATGTCCGCGCTGCCTCCAACAAGGTATAAGTGCCGACGATATTGGTTTCAATAAACGCCGCCGGCCCGTCGATCGAGCGGTCGACATGGCTTTCCGCGGCCAAGTGCATAACGGCATCCGGTTGATGGTAAAAGAAAATCCGCTCAAGCGCAGAGCGGTCGCAAATATCTGCCTGTTCAAATGTATAACGCGGGTTGTCTGCAACCGAAGCCAAAGATTCAAGATTGCCTGCGTAGGTCAACTTATCAAGGTTGACCACGCTGTCTTGAGTGTGGTTGATGATGTGGCGGATAACTGCGGAGCCTATAAAGCCGGCTCCGCCGGTAATGAGGAGTTTCATGTTTCTTATCTCTTAATCATTTAGCTATGACTGATTTTTCCAAGTCGCAGATTCGTTTTTATTGAAATATTCTAATTTATCTTCGGCGCACATTATGTCGGATTCGGGAAACCAAGGCAGGTGAACAGCTGTGAATACCCCGGCTACTCTTACAGCATCTAAAAAATCATATTGGTAATTGCTTTTTCTGTATACGGCAAACGTGGTATCCAGTTTGGCGGCATAAACTTCCCATATTGGATGCTCGATCTTAAATCTCCAAAATTGTTTTTCCCATTGCGCAGGTGTGAATGGTTTTTGCGGATAAGCAAATGGTTTTTTTTGTTTTCTATGGATGAATTGTGTAGCTTGATTATTATCGCTTGATTGGGGAGGCATAGATAAAGCGCAGCCTGCTTTATATACTGAAAATTCCTTGGTTAAATCTGCCAATATTTCCAGAAAATTATGCGGCAGATCGGGTGAAAGTTCTAAGTCGGGGTCGCTGTAAGCAAACACTTCGGGTAACGCTTCATAAATTCTTCCTGTAAAACCGACCAAATGGCCGAAATTATAAGGGCTGAAAACAATATCTGCCTTTTGGTCATTTTGTAACTGACACAGAATTTGCAAAGATTTTTTATGTGTGGATTTATTATCTATAACAATAGGAATAATATCGAACCGGTTCATTTGGGATACTATGTTTTCAACATATGCCCCATTGTTGTATGACACAATGATTACAGGAATTTGTCTGTTGTTTTTGAGTAAAGTTCTTTTTAACTTTTGGGCTACTAAAGATTGCCAAAACTGTTGTTGAAGACGTTTTTTAAGCTTCATATTTTTTATCTAATCCATTAATAGCCATCATATCTAGATATGCTTTACGATTGGCAGCTGCGGAGAAATCCCTTTTAACCGATTGATAGGCATTCATTTGAAATATTTTTAATTGGGTACGGTTTTTTGCCGATTGCGCTATACATTCGATGAATTTATCCACACAAGGCATGAAATCGTTTAATGAAACCGTTTTTTTGTTGAGATACAGAGGGATGGAATCGTCTTGTATGATCCAGCCATTCTGGTTTTTATCATTGATGAATTCCGGCACTTCGCCCACGTTGGTTGAAACGGGTACGACACCATAAGCCATTCCTTCTAAAATAACCATTGGAAAACCTTCACGCCATGAAGTTATCAACAATAAGTCGCTTTCCAGATAATATTGGTTCAATTTCTCTTTTTCTTTGATGCTGCCCGCAATGTGAAGATTGGGGTAGGAAACATGAAACTCATCGAAATCGCCAATTAAAGTAAATTCTACCGGTAGTTGTAATGAATAGGATTTTTTTACAATCTCCAAAAATATTTCGGGACGCTTTTCGGATGAATTTCTGCCTACGAACAATACTTTTAGATTGGGGTTGTCGGGCTTTTGTGGAAAAGTATCGGGGGTATCGACTTTATTGGGAATAATCATAATCCTCGATAAGAGATTTTCGTCTTTTCCTTCTTCACGGTACTGTTGTTTGAAATCATCGAACGTTTTTTTTCCTAAAACAATACGCGTATCAATTTTTTCCAAAACCGGAAGGCTTAATTTTTCAGCAGCCCAGGGATATTCAAATGAAAACGCATGAACTAAATCAACCACCTTTATATGGTTTTGCACATGAGGGAGCACTCTGTAAAAAAACGAGGAGTTGCAACCGAAAATAATGGCTTTTTTCTTACGGTTGATTAATCCGGCAACTTTTTTTGCATACCATTTGTATACTAAGCTGCGGAACGCGCCCAATTCGATAATATCGGTATATTGGTAAAAAGTTTCTTTTAGAAAATCATTTTTAGATTTTTCAGTAATGAAACAGCAAGTTTTATATTGAGAAAATGTTTCCAAAATATCTGCGTGCACCCGCTCGGCACCACCTAAGTGATAAGCAGGGAAGAAAAAAATAATATCGGCTTGCTCGACATTTGAATGGATTTGTTTCAATAATTTTTTAAATTGAAACACTTCATATAAAAAAGCTATTTTTTTACTGCGCATAAAGGTTGCCGTTTAAAAAGTATCAGAGTTAAGCGTATGTATGATATATCAAACCATTATGGTTGTTTTTCGGTTTGGTTTTGCGGTTCATGGTGTAAAAGACGATCCAACCAATGCTTGAACCCGTATTTTTCTTTAATGCGATAATCAATTTCTTGATAGGGCCTATTTAAAAAGCTTTTGATTTCATCGCTGTTTCGAGTATCCCAAACAAAAATATTATCCGGATGGTAAAAGTCATATTCTGTTACCGTGGGATTGGTTGTGATTAATTTTTTATTGTAATTGAGAGCATCAAATATTCTGAAGGAGCATCCTTTATGGTCGGGGCTGACGAAATCGACTATTACTCCGCATGTGGCTGATTTTTTTAAGTTGTCTGTAAAGCTTAAGACGGTTTCACGGTTTAGGTAGTTAATGCCGTCTGAACCAAATAAGTTTTTAGCACGGTCATCTTTACAGTAAATATGGAAATCGAGTGGTAAATGGTTTGAGCGCGCGAAATCTATGAATAATTTTGTTTCTTTTTCGCGCTTTTGCTCATATCCCCCAAGAAAATACAGTTTATTTGATACGGTTTCGGTAATATCTAAAGGGAAATCAAAATAGAAATTCGAGGCCGTCTGAAAGCGGTGTTCCGGATATTTTTCTACATCGGATTTATCAAAAACAAAAAAGCGATCAAAATAAGGCAAGTAATCTAAAATGTCAGGAAATCTGTCGATGCCGTCCCATTGGTAGTTGATACATACCTTACTGTGAAATCTGATTTTTTCAATAATTTCTTTAGGGTAGATATTGGCCCTGATACATAAAGCGTAGTCTGCTTTATTGCTTCCTAGTGCGGCAAGTTTGGCTTGAATATCGTTTTGATAAACATCAAATCTTAGTTTCTTTTTGTAGTCGCTGTTTTGGGTAATGTGTTTATGATAAGCAGAGAGTAAGCGGCTTTTAAGCGTAGGATAATATGTATCCCTGTCGTCATAGCAAAGATTGATGACGTTGTATCCGTGATGGCGTAAATTTTTTTCTATACACTGATCAAGGCCGTAAAGGAACGGAACGGCAAGAATAACTGTTTTATTCATAAAAATAGCCAAAAGTGTTTTGTAGAGTATAAAAAAATGATTATTTTCGAGTTATTCGGAGTAACGTGAAATAATCGCGATATCCACGGATAAAAGGTCGGGGGTTAATTGGAACCGCTGCACCCGTTAGCAAAGTTTTTTTGCCATTTCCAAGCATTTTGCATGATATCGTAGATGTTGCGCTTGGCTTTCCACCCTAATTCTCTTTCTGACTTTTTTGTGTCTGCATAACATTCTGTAACATCCCCTTCGCGCCTTTTGCAGACGGTATAGGGAATGGTGATACCTGAAACTTTTTCAAATGCTTTGATGACTTCCAGCACGGAATAGCCTCGGCCGGTACCTAAATTATAAATATGCAAACCCGGTTGGTTTTGCTTTGCCTGCATGGCTTTCAGATGGCCTTCTGCCAGGTCGACGACGTGAATATAATCGCGCACCCCGGTGCCGTCCGAAGTTGGATAGTCGTTGCCGAAAATACTGAGTTGTTTGAGTTTTCCTGATGCGACTTGGCAGATATAAGGAAGAAGGTTGTTGGGTATTCCGTTTGGGTTTTCGCCTATCAATCCGCTTTCATGAGCTCCGGCAGGGTTAAAGTATCTCAATATAACGGCGCTCCAACGCGGGTCTGCCGCAGCCATGTCTTGAAGTATTTTTTCTACAATATGTTTTGTTTGACCGTATGGGTTGGTTGTGGCGCCTGTTGGCATGGCTTCTGTTACCGGCATTCGGGAAGGTACTCCGTAAACAGTCGCCGACGAGCTGAATATGATATTGAATATCCCGGCATTACTCATTTCTTCAAATAATACCAAGCTGCCATATACATTGTTATCGTAATATTCGAGTGGATTTTGTATGCTTTCATTTACGACTTTTAAGCCCGCGAAATGCATGACGGCTTCGATTTTATGGGTGTTGAAAATCTGTTTGAGCAGCGCTCTATCTCGAATATCCCCATGATAAAAGCGAACAGGGCTGCCTATAATGTGTTCAAGGCGGGGCAGGATATTGGCAGACGAGTTAGACAAGTTATCGATGATGACAATTTCGTGGCCTGCCTCTCCAAGAGAAACTGCGGTGTGGGAGCCGATAAATCCAGTACCTCCTGTTACTAATATAGTCGCCATAATTATTCCGTCGGATAAATGAGTAATGTTTGTAATGAATGTTATTTTGTTATTTATATTAGGGGTTTAGGATTTTAGGCTGTCTTGCCATTCTTCAAAGGCCGTCTGAAAAACCCGGTTCAAAATCTGCTGATTCTCACGGGTGTTTTGGGTGTGATAAAAGTGTTCTTCTGTTTCAATGCCTAAAGCCAGAAAGTAGTCGATCATAAAATTGCCGTAGCCTTCGTCTTCATCATGATAGTAGTATTGGGTGAAGCGGTTGCCCAGATCGTTGAAACAGGTGGTGTCTATGCCGCCGCCCAGTTGGGTTAGAACGAACTCTGCGCCGGAAAGGATGCCGTTTTGCAGTTCTGTAAATCGGGGCAATGCTTCTGCTTCGGGGCTGTGGAGGTTTTGAGATACGGCCCATTTATAATAATAACCCATGTGATTTGCTGCATTTTCTTTCGGCAAATCAGATGGGTAGTTTTCTTCGGTATGGAAAGTTATATGGTCGTAGTGCATGTTGGAAATTTTACTATGAATGGCGGTAATGTTGTTGATTATTTTATGTAGTATCGGGGCTTATGTACTAAATGGCCGTCTGAAAAATGTTTTTCAGACGGCCTGATACACAGTTTAAGAATAGTGGGTTAGTGGATGGTGTAGCCGCGCAGATATTGGCTGCGTTCGCGCGTCATGCGGGTGTCGCATTGCAGGCGCAGGTATTCTGCTTGCAAGGTGCTTTCGGCTTGGGCGGCTGCTTGGCGGCAATGGTTGGTTTTGCTTTGAATCCAGCTGCGTTGTTCGCTTAGCAATTCTCTTTGAACGGGCTGTTCCATGTTGTTCCAAAGCCGGTTGATTTCGTTGTTTGCCGCTTGGTTGTTTTGTTTGGCCTGCTCGAGTTCGTTGGCAGAGAATGTGATTTCTGTGCGCTTGGGTTCGGGGCTGAGTATTTCGGGCGGAGAGGCTTCTTCTTGGTTATCGAAGGCGTTGCTGGCGGCATTGTTCTCGAGAATGTCTTCGGGGTCGGCTTGGGGCGGGTCGGAATAGGGTTGGTTGTTGGCATTGAGGGCATCTTTAAGCTGCACTGCTTTGCCGTCTATCATCAGGATGCTTTTGATGCCGTAGGGAATGAGGGCGGTTGCGATGTTTTGTGCGGCTACGGTGATGCCGTTGTCTTCGTAATTAACGGTGGTTTGGCCGTCTGAATGGGCGAGTGTATAAGATAGGGGGTGTGAGAAGCCGCCTTTGTCGTCGTAAGTGAGTTGACCGCCGGTAAGCCGTTCTTGCATCAGTTGGCTGATGGTGCGGTTGCTGTACAGCAGCGGGCTGTTGGTTTGCGCAGTGTTGAGAATATCGGTGGGAATGCGGATATTCAAGCCGGCGGTGCAAACGGTGTTGCCGTTGCGTTGTTCTGTGCGCGGATTATCCAGCGAAATATTCAGTTGGGTGGCGGCGGCGATGATTTTATCGGGGTCGATAAACTGGCGGCTGTCTTTGCGTGCGTAGGATTGAGCTTCTTGTTTGATGATTTCTTGGATGTTGGTGCGGATGTTGTGGGCAACGGCAGGGTTGCTGCATTCAAGTGTGTTGTTGGTTTGTTGAACGGGCGCGTCGTCGCTGCATGCGGCAAGTGCGGTGGCGAGCAGGGATAAAGTGAGTAGTTTTTTATACATTTTCAAACCTCATAAATTGGATTTCAGACGGCATCATAGCAAAAAGCACCTGCAACGGGTAAGGTTGTTGCAGGTGCTTTTTAGTTTGCTTTCAGTTTATTTGATGAAGTTTACAAAACCGGTAAGGATAATCACATTGATTAAGTCAACAAAGAAAGCACCTACCATCGGCACAATCAAAAATGCTTTGTGTGATGCGCCGAAGCGTTCTGTAATCGACTGCATATTGGCAACGGCCGTGGGGGTTGCACCCATACCGAAACCGCAATGTCCGCCCGCCAATACGGCGGCGTCGTAGTTGCGACCCATCAATACATAGGTAACGAAGGTGGCGTAAAGCACCATAACCAAGGTTTGTGCCAGCAGGATGATGGTTACGGGGCCTGCCAGGCCGGTCAGTTCCCACAGCTTCAGGTTCAGCAGTGCCATGGCCAAGAATAACGACAGAGAGGCGTTACCGAACACGTCGATGGCACGGTCAAACATATTGAATTTGAATACGATGGTTAGGATGTTGCGCAAAATCACACCGCCGCCCAACGCCCAAACGAATTTGGGCAAATCGTAGAGGTGCTCTTTGTCGATACTGTCCATGATTTCGGCAAAAGCCAAACATGCTGCAAACATGGCAAGGGTTTCGATCGCCGAGCTGGCGGTAATCAGACGGGTTTGCTCGGCATGCTCAAACAAATCTTCGGTGCTCTTGCCGGGATCGTCGTCGTCATAAGCGGCTTCTTGAGCTTTGATGCTGGCTTCGTCCAAAGGTTGGCGGCCCATTTTGTTGATCAGACGGCGGGATACCGGGCCGCCGATCAAGCCGCCGGCCACCAAGCCGAATGTTGCGGCGGCAAGGCCCAAGCCTGTTGCGCCGGTTAAGCCGAAATTTTTCTCAAAGTCAGGGCCCCATGCGCCGGCAGTTCCGTGACCGCCTGTGAGGGTAATGGAACCTGTCATCAAGCCGATCAAGGGGTCGAGACCGAGTGCGGTGGCCAAGCCGACGCCGACGGCGTTTTGAATGAAAATGAAAAAGCCGACAATGGCGGTAAAGATGATTAAAGGCAGGCCGCCTGCTTTAAGGCGGGAAAAGTCTGCACTCAAACCGATGGAGCTGAAGAAAATCAGCATAAAGGTATCTTGAAGCGGTTTTTCAAATTTGAAGCTGACACCGTAAAAAGAGTGTAAAGCGTATAGGATGATGGCGGCAACCAAGCCGCCGGCGACGGGTTCGGGGATGTTGAAATTTTGTAATACTTTGATTTTGTTTACCATTATTTTGCCAACCAGCAAAACAATGGTAGCGGCAATCAGTGTGTAATAACTGTTAAATACCCATTCCATAAATTTTTCTTTCCGGTAAAACCATAAAAATCAAACCACATACAAAAATTTGCCTGCGGGTTAGCTTGCTGATATTAGGGGAAGAGTTAAGGTTTGTCAAAGATAGGTTTAGTTTTAACAGCTTGGTTTGAGATGTATTTTATGGGGAAAAATGTTGAGCGCCTTAAAAACCCGCCTTAATCGCCATCTGCTTTTTCCGCTATACTTGCGTGTTTTTACATTTTACGCATTTAAACCGCTTAAGTGCGTTATTAGGGTTTTATGGTTCAAGAAACGGTTTCTCGATTTTCCCAACGCTGGGTGCTGATGCTTTCTTATAACGGCGAAGCTTTTTACGGCTGGCAGAAACAGGTGCAGGGTGTGCCTACGGTACAGGCATCTTTGGAATACGCCTTAAGTTGTATAGCCGGAGAGCCGATACACACGGTGGTGGCAGGCCGGACGGATACGGGGGTTCATGCAACGGCGCAAGTTGTGCATTTCGATACGTCGGCAAAGCGTCCCGCCCAAGCATGGATACGGGGTGTGAATGCTCATTTGCCTAAGGGAGTGGCCGTGTGGCATGCCCAACCGGTAGATGCGCGTTTTCATGCCCGTTTCGATGCGTTCGGCCGCCGTTACCGTTATGTATTGCAGTCTTCGGCCGTGCGCAGCCCTTTATTGGAGGGAAGGGTGGGCTGGGTGTGCCGCCAACTTGATTTGGATAACATGCGCAAAGCGGCGGCTTTATTGGTGGGCGAGCATGATTTTTCCAGTTTTCGAGCGGCTGAGTGCCAAGCCAAATCGCCGGTTAAAACCATTTACAGTGCAGAACTCAAAGGCAGCCCTGCTTTGATGACTTTAGACTTGCACGGCAATGCCTTCCTTCATCATATGGTACGCAATATTATGGGCGCGCTGGTGTATGTGGGCGACGGGCGGTTGAGTGTGGAAGATTTTGCAGCGTTAATGGAAAAACGCAGCAGGCTTTATGCGCCGCCCACTCTGATGCCGGACGGTTTGTATCTGACCGGTGTGGACTATCCGCCGGAATGGGGGGTGGCAACGCCACAACCGCCCGAATGGTTGTGGTAAAGCACAGAGGCCGTCTGAATGATTTCAGACGGCCTCTGTGTTTAAAACATATAAGCAGTGTTACAGCAATTCCCACACAAAGAAAATTAAAGTGTGCAGGATAAACAGTGGTACAAGAATGCCGAAAGACCAAGCCATGTAGCCGAAGAAGCTGGGCATGTTGACTTTGCGCTGCTCGGCAATCGCTTTCACCATAAAGTTCGGCGCGTTACCGATATAGCTCAATGCGCCCATAAACACCGAACCCATTGAAATAGCCAATAAAGTGTGGAACAGCGGGCCGCTCATCAATGCTTGGGCGTCGCCACCGGCCATATTGAAGAATACCAAGTAGGTGGGCGCGTTATCCAAGAAGGCAGACAATATGCCGGTCATCCAGAAATACATGCTGTTGATAGGATCACCCGCTTCGTTGTGCACCAGCGAAATCAATCCGGCAAACGCTCCTTTTTCACCTGCCTGCAAAATAGCAATTACAGGCGCGATGGTAATGAAAATACCTAAGAACAGCTTGCCCACTTCGAGAATTGGATCCCAGTTGAATTCGTTACCTGCCCGTACTTGTTTGGCGGTGATGGCAAGCGAAATAAGAGCCAACACAACCAGAATAATATCGCGCAACAGGTTGGGCAGCAGGTAGGGAGTGCCCAAAACATTGATGCCGGGGTGGTCGGGTTTCCATAAGCCCGACATCAATACCGCACTCACTACGCCGGCCAGCAGCAGGAAATTCCATTTGCCGAAAATTTTCAGTTTGCTGTCGGGCGAAGGGTCTTTAGGCAGGATTTCATCTTCTTTGGAGAAGAAATAGCTGTCTACAAGGTAGAACAGAATCAGCAGCAATACGGAGCTGATCAGCACCGGCACCATCATGTGTTGCACGGTCCAGCCGAAATCAACACCTTTCAAGAAGCCCAAAAACAGCGGCGGATCGCCCAGCGGAGTCAGACCTCCGCCGATGTTGGCCACGAGGAAAATAAAGAAAACCACCACATGCACCTTGTGTTTGCGGTTGTCGTTGGCTTTCAGAATCGGGCGGATCAGCAGCATCGCCGCACCGGTCGTCCCCATAATCGAAGCCAGCACCGTGCCGATGGCAAGAATGGTCGTATTCAGGCGGGGGCTGCCGTGCAGATTACCCCACACCAAAATGCCGCCTGAAATCGTGTAGAGGGCAAACAGCAGCACGATAAACGGAATATATTCGGCCACCAAAGCATGGGCAACGGTATGAACGGCCTCGCCGAAACCGAATACGAAAATAAACGGAATCAAAAACAGCAAAGTCCAAACGGCAGTGATTTTGCCGAAGTGGTGGTGCCAAGTATGTGAAAACAGCAAAGGCCCGGTGGCAATGGAAAGCAGAATCAGAACGAAAGGGATGCCCCACATCAGGCTGAGTGTGGCACCGTCGAGAGATGCTGCCATCGCAGGTGCCGGCGCAAGCAGCAGGGGAAGAAGTGCGGTGGATAATCGCATTATTTATTATTCCTTATGGTGGAGGGTCGTCGAAATACACGGCGGGAAAAAACTGCCGCGCACGGCCGAAACCTAAGGCTTCGATGAATCATAGCGGTAAGGCAACCGTTTGCCATATCGGTTTTGCCGCATGTTGATGGTTAAACACACTTTGAATGGTGTGTATCCACCGATTTTCCGGCTACGAAAGGGGCAAATTGTAAATGAAAGATGCGGGTGTGTCAGCTTTTGCCGCAGCGTGTTTTCAGACGGCCTGTTCAGCAATCAGGCCGTCTGAAAACAATCATGGCATAAAATGTCGGCAAGCCAGTGCGAATCCCTTGGTTGAATATACCTATTCAGGCATCGGGCAGACGCCACATCCAAACGGCTACGCAGAAGCAGAATACGGCCGAAACGGCGGCAACCCACCAGCGTTCGGGAAACTGATACAGCATCAGGCAGCAAGAAAAGGCCATCATACTGAATGCGAAATATTTGGCACGGCGCGGTACGGCGCGGCGTTCTTCCCAATCTTTGACCATCGGGCCGAAAAAGCGGTGTTGGTGAAGCCAGCGGTGGAAACGCGGTGAAGCACGCGCCCAGCAGGCGGCGGCCAGAATCACGAACGGGGTGGTGGGCAGAATCGGCAGAAAGATGCCGATAATGCCCAATAACAGCGCAATCGCACCGAAAAGCCAGAATAGAGGACGTAATATCATGTTTTTCTTGATGTTGTGTTGTGAGTGAGTAAAGGTTTCAGCGTTTGTGTTTGTTGTTATGCTTATCGAAGGGGCAACGTGCAATGTTTAAATCGTTCCAGCCTTGATGCCCCATTTCTCGCAGCAAAGCCATATTGCGGCCGAAAATCGCTTCGGCATCGGGGAATGCTTCGGCCGCTTTGCTGATGCTGTCTTCGCGGATTAAATGCAGGGTAGGGTAAGGCGAACGGTTGGTATAGTTAGTAATATCGTCTGCTTGAGTGCCTTCAAATTGAAATTCGGGGTGAAACGGAGCAATCTGAATAATCCCTTCCAAACCGTTATCCGCCACCGCCTGCTCGGCAAAATCAAGCATATCGTTAAATAGCAGAAAATCGCCGAATAAATCGGGGTGCACCAGTAAAGTGGTTTCCAACTCTTCGGGGGGCGTGCTGCCCAATAATTGCAGTTCGCGGTCGAGATCTTCGAGAAAACCGTCGAGATGTTTGGCTCTGCTGACTTCAATCCTCACCAACCCTTTAACATAAGGGGCTTTGGCAAAAGGGCACAAGTTGAGACCGATAACGGCTTTTTCCAGCCATTGGCGGGTGTGCTCGATTACGGTTTGGTTGCAAATAGTCATATCGGTTAAAAACTGCATTATCTGAGAATAACTTGTAATGATAAGGTTTTTTACCCCGAATGAAAACAATAACGCCCGATTTATTGGGTGGTGGAGAGGGTGTCAAAACGGATTAACGGGTATTGTCGGAAGAGATGCGGCTTCGGGCGGGCAAAAAGCTGCTATTTTGCCGATGCCAATGCGTGTAAGGTGGTGTTGTACAGATACAAGTAAGGCCGTCTGAACGGTTCAGACGGCCTTTATGGCGTTGGTTGTCTTAATCTTGATGCAAATGCCCCAAAGGTAGGGCGGTGGTGTTTTTAATTTCTTTCAATACGAAACTGGATTTCGCGTCCTGCACGCCGGGGTGCGATAAAAGGGTATCCAACACAAAATGCGAAAACGCGTTCATATCGGTAAAAAACGCATGAAGCAGATAATCGGTTTCTCCCGTTAACGCAAAGCAGCTTAACACTTCCGGCCAGTTTTGAACGGCAGAAGAGAAATCGTCACGCGCCTCCACCGCTTTATCGATAGAAACGCGGATAAACGCCTGCAACCCCAGTTTGACCGCCACCGGCGAGAGCAATGCCGCATATTGGCGGATGATGCCGGCATCTTCGAGCTGCTTCAAACGGCGCAGACACGGAGAGGGCGACAATGCCACCCGCTCGGAAAGCTCCACATTGGTCAGGCGGCCGTTTTCTTGTAATACCTGCAAGATTTTTAAATCGGTTTTATCCAGAGTGATTTGTGCCATTTTCTTGCCCTTTTTCTTATGGTTTTGGTTTGGTTTATATTCCGACTGCAAGCTTAATATAAAATAATTTAACTTAACGCACAATAGTCTAAAAAACATATTTTTTTAAAATATTATGTGATAATAAACACAGTTTTCAGCTTCATATTGTTTTGTATTTTTTCAGTATTTTTAATTTTCTCTGCTGCTCGGGAGTTTGGGTAGGCCGTTTGCGGGCGTTGCACGCAATCCGAGACCTTTGCAAAACCCCTGTCTGCGATGCATTTGTGCGTTGTGCGTTGCTACGCTTTGAACCACGTCCACATCAAGGATTTTGCAAAGGTTACAATCCGTCTGAGCATGCGGGCGTTTTCGCCGTTTTTACCCGGCGTATCCGCAGCCGGTTCAAAACCTTTACCTTATAAATAAACGAAACTTGCCCGCAACCGAAAATCCCGCCATAATCAGGCGCAATGCAGGAGAGCGCGACACCGTATTACACGGCAAGCCGCCGAAGGCGCAGACACCCTTAAATCGCTCAGGCAAAAGGACTGCATTCGTCAAATCATCTGGAGAGCGGCGCGGCTGCGCCCACCGAAGGGGAGAAGGCCGTCTGAAAATATTCGGGCGAACACGCAGGCATTCGATTCAGACGGCCTGTTGCCGAAAATCTCAGGTTCAAGGACAGATAGGGGCGCGTGAAAAGCATCGCAGCCCTTAACCTATGGAGAACCAGAGCAATGACTACCCTCAAAACCACCCCGTTCAATCAAGCCCATAAAGACGCAGGCGGCAAACTTGTTGATTTTGCCGGCTGGGAGCTGCCCGTCAACTACGGCTCGCAAATCCAAGAACACGAAGCCGTGCGCACCGACGCAGGCATGTTCGACGTATCCCATATGCTCGTTTCCGACATCAAAGGCAGCCAAGCCAAGCAATGGTTGCAAAAACTGCTTGCCAACGACGTAGCCAAACTCTCGTTTGTCGGCAAAGCCCTCTATTCCGCCATGCTCAACGACAACGGCGGCGTGATGGACGACCTGATCGTTTACCGCACCAATGAAGCCGAAACCCAATACCGCATCGTATCTAACGCCGCCACCCGCGAAAAAGACTTGGCACAATTTGCCAAAGTCGGCGAAGCGTTCGGCATCGAAATCACCCCCCGCTACGACCTCGCCATGCTCGCCGTGCAAGGCCCCAAAGCCGTTGAAAAACTGCTTGCCGTCAAACCCGAATGGGCCGAAACCGTGAACGCACTCAAGCCCTTCCAAGGTGCAGATTTAGGCAACGACTGGTTTGTCGCCCGCACCGGCTACACCGGCGAAGACGGTGTAGAAGTGATTCTGCCCGGCACCGAAGCCACCGCCTTCTTCACCTCCCTGCGCGAAGCCGGCGTACAACCCTGCGGCCTCGGCGCACGCGACACCCTGCGCATGGAAGCCGGCATGAACCTCTACGGCCACGACATGAACGACGAAACCAGCCCCCTGCAAGCCGGCATGGGCTGGACGGTGGATTTGAAAGACGAAAACCGCGACTTCATCGGCAAAACCGCCCTCGTCGCCCTCAAAGAAAAAGGCGTGGACGTGAAACAAGTCGGCCTGCTGCTGGCCAAAGGCGGCGTATTGCGCGAAGGTATGGAAGTCGTTACCGAACAAGGCAAAGGCATCACCACCAGCGGCGTGTTTTCCCCCAGCCTGAAACAATCCATCGCCATCGCCCGCGTGCCCAAAGCGTTTGAAGGCGACACGGCCAAAGTGGTGATTCGCGGCAAAGAAGTGGACGTGCGCGTGTTGAAACTGCCTTTTGTACGGAATGGGCAGAAGCAGTTTGATTGAGGTTTTCAGACGGCCTTGAGTATGGAGAGGCCGTCTGAAACGAAAAGTGATTCAGATTTTTTGAAGGTGCTTAATTTATTTTGGACCAGCTGAGGCAGGTAGATACATCAATAAGGCATATGTGGCAATTGCCTATAATGTTTCTTTTTAATATACAAATAAAAAAGCCATCTGAAATGGCAAGTCGTTTTTTATTCATTAAAGATCATGGCTTATCCGAATTAAGTGTGATAGAGCTGTCTTTTCTAGCTGTTGTTGTTTTAGTTTTTCAAAAATAAAGTTTACAAAATTTTACATATATATGATTTTGACATTTCCTTGAAATCGCGTTTCTATAAAAAATCCGAAAACGCCGCTATTAACTGTCTTTTTAGCAATTTTATATATTTTCCCTGTTATTAGTTGTTGATTTTTTTGTGGGTTTTTTGGTTGCTGCTGTTATTATAACTATTGACGCAAGGAAAAAAACAAGTAAAATTTTTGCCATCATCATTTAGGAAAGATTATTAAGATGAGCAAAAAAATTATCATTAATTTTCTACAATATGTGATTCCGATTTGCATAATTTGCTGCTGTTGTATAGTCGTCTGGAGGAAAATTGCAATACCGGAATCAGTGAATACTATGCTTGTTGGTGCATATGTTGGTTCAGGCTTGCCTTGGTTAAGTTTTCATACGAAAAAATGGCTAACTAGCGAAGAGAGTAGTTGGGGACAAGACTTGTTATTGATATTTTGGCTCGGAGTATGTTTTGGCATTCCCGCCTTTTTTATCACGTTCAGTGAAAACTTAAATCAGCTTTTAGGAGCGAATGTCATTCGTATTCCTCCCAACTTATTTTTTTCATATCTAGTCACTGCATGGCTAGTCAAATCGGGTATTGAGGCTGGGGATAGTAAGTAAAGCAAGGTGCGTGCCACCAGCACGCACGCGTTGGTTGGGAATGGTTGAGAACGCGTGCGCGGTTTGAGCCGCACACCCTACGCGAGGCAAGCAGAATTGTTTTACCAACACTAAATTTTCAGACGGCCTCTTAACGAAACCTATATCTATCTGTTTCTACGATGCCGTCTGAAAATAGCTTGAATCACTTTATAAGAAAAAGATTGACAAGCAAAAGAGCCGTTTCCGCTTTACACCCAAACCACACATACCCGTAAAATTTATCCGACACTACAAAGGAAAAAGGAGTAACAGCATGAAACAATTGGCAATGTATATCAACGGTGCGTTTGTGTCTGATTTTGCAGGCAGCTACCGCGATGTGTTGAACCCGGCTACCGAGGTGGTGATTGCGCAGGAGCCGAAGGGCAGCCGTGCGGATGTGGAAAAAGCGGTGGCGGCAGCGTATGCGGCGCAGCCTGCGTGGGAACGCGTGCCGGCGGTGGAGCGCAGTGCGTATCTGCGTAAAATTGCGGCGGGCATCCGCGAGCGTGCCGACGAGTTGACGGATACGATTGTGGCCGAAGGCGGCAAAACCAAAGATTTGGCGCGTATCGAAGTGATGTTTACCGCCGATTATCTGGATTATCAGGCGGAATGGGCGCGCCGTTATGAGGGCGAGATTATTCAGAGCGACCGTCCGAAAGAAAATATTTTCCTGTTTAAGCGTCCGTTGGGCGTGATCGGCGGTATTTTGCCGTGGAATTTCCCGTTTTTCCTGATTGCCCGCAAAATGGGGCCTGCGCTGGTTACGGGCAATACGATTGTGGTTAAGCCCAGCAGCGTTACGCCGATCAACTGCCATATTTTTGCTGAAATCGTACACAGCGTCGGCCTGCCTGCGGGCGTGTTTAACGTGGTGAACGGCCCGGGCGCGGAAATCGGCAATTCGTTGGCATCACATCCGCAAGTGGCGATGGTGAGCCTTACCGGTTCGGTGGAAGCCGGCCGCCAAGTGATGGAAGCGGCTTCGGCAAACATCACCAAGGTGTCGCTGGAATTGGGCGGCAAAGCGCCTGCGCTGGTGTTGAAAGATGCCGATTTGGATTTGGCGGTGAAGTCGATAGTGGCTTCGCGCGTGGGCAATACCGGCCAAATCTGTAACTGCGCCGAACGCGTGTATGTGCATAAGAGCATTAAAGACCCATTTATCGAGAAGATGACCGCCGCCATGAAAGCGGTGCGTTTCGGCAATCCTGCCGAAGCGGCTGAAGGTGCGTTGGAAATGGGTCCGCTGATTGAAGAGCGCGCGGTGAAGGAAGTGGCGGAAAAAGTGCAGCGCGCCGTTTCGCAAGGTGCGACGCTGGTGTGCGGCGGTAAACGCGCCGAGGGTAAAGGCTATTTCTTCGAGCCGACCGTGTTGACCGATGTCGATAACAGCATGGACATTATGAAAGAAGAAACCTTCGGCCCCGTGCTGCCGATTGCGACTTTTGAAACGCTGGACGAAGCCGTTTCGTTGGCGAACGATTGCGAATTCGGCCTTACCAGCTCGGTGTACACCACCAATCTGAACGAAGCCTTCTACGTAACCCGCCGCCTGCAATTCGGCGAAACCTACATCAACCGCGAAAACTTCGAGGCTATGCAGGGTTTCCATGCCGGTTGGAAAAAATCGGGTATCGGCGGTGCCGACGGCAAACACGGTTTGGAAGAGTATCTGCAAACGCAGATGGTTTATTTGGAAACCAATATTTGATGCTTGTGCCGAATCTTCGTAAAACGGCATGGGCATGATGGAAACGGTTTGTAAATCAAGTTCGATATAGCAGATAAACAGCTATAATCCTGCGTTTTCAGACGGCCTTTAAACCAAGAGGCCGTCTGAAAAAGATCAAACGGTATTTTCAAACAGGCTGACCATAAGGCCGAACACAAGAGGATTCACACAATGCGTAAGATATTATTTTTGGCTGCTGTTTTGTCGTCGCTGGCCTTAGCAGGCTGCGATGCGAAAGACGCTTGCTTGGATCAAGGCGGCAGCTATAATGAAACCACCAAGCAATGCGAGAAATAGCCAATCAACTTAACTTTTACTACGGCGTTGCTGCGCCTTGCTGCCTTAAAAATGTGTTAATTGACTAACGGCAGTGTTAATTTTGAAACCTATGGAGAACAAACCATGAGCAATATCCCCGCTGAATTGAAATATGTGTCCAGCCACGAATGGCTGCGTTTGGAAGCCGACGGCACCGTAACCGTGGGCATTACCGAACACGCGCAAGAGTTGTTGGGCGACATCGTATTTGTAGAGCTGCCCGAAGTGGGTGCGAATCTGGCTGCCGAAGAGCAGGCCGGTGTGGTGGAATCCGTAAAAGCGGCTTCCGACGTTTACGCGCCGATTGCCGGTGAAGTGGTGGAAATCAACGAAGCTTTGGTTGATGCGCCCGAAACGGCAAACAGCGAGCCTTACGGCGCAGGTTGGTTCTTCAAAATCAAACCGGCCAATGCTGCCGATTTGGACGGTTTGCTGACTGCCGAACAATACGGTGCCGAAATCGGCTAAACGGTTATTTGTTGCCCGAATCGGCTCAACCGATTTTCTAAGGCTTTAAGGCCGTCTGAAAAAATTCAGACGGCCTTTGTGTATAATGAGCGGCTTTAACCCTGATAACGGATATGTGATGCAAACAGAAGTGGAATTGAAGATTTTAAACCCCAAGATGGCCGACAAGCTGCCTGCTTACGCTACACCCGGTTCGGCCGGTTTGGATTTGCGTGCCTGCCTCGACGAGGCCGTGGAGCTGCAACCGGGCGAGACGTTTCTTGTGCCGACGGGGCTGGCCGTTCATTTGGGCAATCCCGATTATGCTGCGGTATTGTTGCCCCGTTCAGGCTTGGGGCATAAGCACGGCGTTGTGCTGGGCAATTTGGTCGGTTTGATTGATTCGGATTACCAAGGCGAATTAAAAGTATCGGTTTGGAACCGCAGTAAAGAAGCATTTGTGATTCAACCGTTTGAGCGGATTGCCCAAATGGTGATTGTGCCCGTGGTTCAGGCTTCGTTTAAAGTGGTAGAAGAATTTGCCGCAAGCGAGCGCGGAGAAGGCGGTTTCGGCAGCACGGGCAAGGCTTGAACAAGTTTTCTGCCTTGTATTAAAAATGTGTTGATTAACTATATTTGTTGCTATGAGGCCGTCTGAAATTTTCAGACGGCCTCCGGCTTTTCAGATGGTTATTTTGTTTTATTCTTTAGGCAGGCGGATGATGGATACTAGGAATCCGCCCCAAATGATAACCAGTGTGATGATAAGCATCATGATTGCGGTGCTGCTCATTCTTGATCTCCTTTTTCTGCATCAGGATTGAAGGCTTCTTCTTTTCTCCAAGGCATTGCCGACAAAACCAAAGCCAATACAACCAAAGCCAGCGACATGCCCCAACCGAAGATGTTTAAGAACCAGTCGGGATAGCCTTCGTAGTTTTTCTCCAGTAGAGCGGAAGTGTCTTTAAACAGCATGTAACCCAGTATAACGATGGTAATGCCGATGCAGGCATACCAAATCGGGCCGACTTTGAAAGAAGAAACGGCGTTGATGTGTCGGCGTAAAACCGGCAGGTTTTTGCTGGCGGCAATGGCCAAGACATATAAGAAACCTGCTGCCACGATGCCGTAAGTATTAACGAATTTATCCATCACATCCAGCACCGGCAAGCCCGTGGTGGTGCCGAAGAGCAGGGTGGAAATGATCATCATGGGAATACACACGGTAAATGTTGCCGTTACCCGCCCCAGTTTCATTTTGTCTTGAATGGCCGCAATAATCACTTCTACAATAGAGATCATCGAAGTGATGCCTGCAAACACCAACGAGCCGAAAAAGAGCAATCCGATTAAAGCGCCGAAAGGGGCTTGGTTGATGATGGCCGGAAAAGCGATGAATGCCAAGCCGATGCCCGAAGAGGCAACTTCGCTCACTTCTTTGCCGTTGGCGGCCGCCATAAAGCCGAGAGCGGCGAATACGCCGATGCCGGCCAATACTTCAAAGCTGCTGTTGGCAAAACCCACTACCAAACCGGTGCCGGTCAGGTCAGATTTCTTTTTCAGGTAAGACGAATAAGTAATCATGATGCCGAAACAGATAGAGAGCGAGAAGAAAATCTGGCCGTATGCGGCAACCCACACTCCGGGTTCGGACAATTTGGACCAATCAGGCGTAAACAGCGCGTTCAAGCCTTTTTCCGCGCCCGGCAAAGTGAGGGAAATTCCCACCATAATCAAAAACATCACCACCAATAAAGGCATGAAGAAGCTGGAAGAGCGGGCCACGCCTTTTTGTACGCCCAAGGCCAAAATCAGCAGGGTAAAAATCCAAACGCCCACCAGCGGCCCGGCAACTTTGGCGACAAAATCCAAACCTAACGATACGCCGTCGGCCATTTGAAGATAGTCTTTAAAAAAGAATGCCTGCGGGTCGGAACCCCATGCGCCGATAAGCGAGTAATAGGTATAGCTGGCCGCCCAGCCGATGATCACCGCGTAATAAATACAGATGATTACGTTGGTAAGTACGTTCCACCAGCCGAAAGGCTCGAAAGCCTTGTTAACGCGGCGGAAGGCCAAAGGTGCGGAACCGCGGTTGCGGTGGCCCAAAGCGTAATCTAAAAACAGCAGGGGGATGCCCGCAGTCAGCAATGCAACCAAATAAGGCACGATAAATGCACCGCCGCCGTTTTCGTAAGTAACGTAAGGGAAACGCCAGATATTGCCCAAACCGACCGCCGAACCGATGGCGGCAAACATAAACGCCCGCCGGCTTGAGAAGGTTTCGCGCTTGGATTGATTTGAATCAGACACAATCGTACCTCGTGAATAATTTAAAGTATGTTTTACGCCGGATGTTTGATGAAACATTTATTCCGGCACGGCTGCTTCGCGGGCGTTTGAAAAGAAGCCGGCTTGAAAAAGGATGGCTCTAAACGCACCGAAGCAGGTTGTTTGCAGTCGGTAAAAAAACCGCCATGTACGGTATCATACTGATTTATGTAAAGTTGTGCGAGAAAAATTTAAATTTGCGGTGTGTTTTCAGGGCAAATAAACAGATGCGGTGCGAATAAATGTTTTTTCGACCGTTTGGCGGCTATTGGCAGAATATCGCCGGCATTTAAAACATGGCCGTCTGAAACTGACAGGTATCGGCAACAAAAACAGCGGCTCTTACCTGCCTTTCCTGTTTGGCGCATATATCGGCTTGGCAGCGATTCACGATATAATAAGCTTTTTTGTTAAGACCACTTATCATATGAAACACATACACATTATCGGTATCGGCGGAACCTTTATGGGCGGCGTGGCGGCGATTGCCAAAGAAGCAGGATTCAAAGTAACCGGATGCGATGCCAAGATGTATCCGCCGATGAGCACCCAACTCGAAGCACTCGGTATCGATGTGCACGAAGGCTTCGATGCCGAACAGCTTGATACCTTTCAAGCCGATGTGTATGTGATCGGCAACGTAGCCAAAAGGGGCATGGAAGTGGTAGAAGCGGTATTGAACCGCGGCCTGCCGTATATTTCCGGCCCGCAGTGGTTGGCCGAAAATGTATTGCACCGGCACTGGGTGCTGGCTGTGGCGGGAACGCACGGTAAAACCACCACGGCATCCATGCTGGCTTGGGTGTTGGAATATGCAGGGCTTGCTCCGGGCTTTCTCATTGGCGGCGTGCCTCAAAATTTCAGCGTGTCCGCCCGCCTGCCGCAATCTCCGCGTCAAGATCCGAACAGTAAGTCTCCGTTTTTTGTGGTTGAAGCCGACGAATACGACACGGCCTTTTTCGACAAACGCTCCAAGTTTGTCCACTACCGCCCGCGCACCTGTATTCTCAACAACTTAGAATTCGATCACGCCGATATTTTTGCCGATTTGGCCGCGATTCAAACCCAATTCCATCATCTTGTGCGTACCGTGCCGTCTGAAGGGCTGATCGCTTGCAACGGCACCGAACAGAGCTTGCGCGATACTTTGAACAAAGGCTGCTGGACACCCGTGGAATATTTCGGCGGAGAAAGCGGTTGGCAGATCGGCAATGTAGAGGCAGACGGCTCGTTTGACGTTTGGTTCGAAGGCCGAAAAGCAGGACATGTTGCTTGGCAAATCATAGGAGAACACAACCGCATGAACGCTTTGGCCGTTATTGCCGCCGCGAGACATGCCGGCGTGGACATTCAGACGGCCTGCGAAGCATTGGGGCAGTTTAAAAACGTGAAGCGGCGCATGGAAACCAAAGGTGTGGCAAACGGCGTAACGGTTTATGATGATTTTGCCCATCACCCCACCGCCATCGCCACAACCGTTGCCGGTTTGCGGCAGAAAATCGGCAGCCGGCGGATTTTGGCCGTATTGGAGCCGCGTTCGAATACCATGAAACTCGGCACCATGAAAGAAGCGTTGCCGGAAAGCCTGCGTGAAGCCGATCAAGTGTTTTGCTATGCAGGCGGGTTGGATTGGGATGTTGCCGCCGCACTCGCTCCGCTCGGCAGCAAGCTTTACGTCGGCAAGGATTTTGATTCATTTGTGGCGGAAATTGTAAGGCAGGCGCAAAGCGGCGACCATGTGTTGGTTATGAGTAACGGCGGTTTCGGCGGTATTCATGAGAAACTGCTTTCGGAATTGGAAAAATAGCCTTAGGGCAGCTTTAAAAACATCAGGCCGTTCTGACTGTTCAGACGGCCTGAGACCTTTGTAAAACCCCCATCTGCGGCGCATTTCTGCGTTGTGCGCTGCTCGCTCGTTTGCCTATCTATATGATATGTCTGCACTCGTTGTGCTGCTACTTGAACTGCATCCACATCTGAGGGTTTTGCAAAGGCCTCAGCCTGATGTTTTTTGATTGTTCGGCTTGGTTTGGCTGAAAAACAAGAGTTTTGAAAAGGCATCGGCAAAAAAAAGGGGTGGCAGACCGCCACACCCAAACACACACACATCAAGAGGAAAGAGATGAAAAAAATCAGTTTCCGGGTTTGTCCGCTTGTTTTTTCACCCAGAAGAATAAAACCGTTGCAATCACAATCACAAAAAGAATCGTCAGCAGCGACATAATGCCCACAGGCGATTCAAATAATTCTTTGAGTAGTTCCATAATGTTCCCGGTAATATTTGTTATTAGATTTGAAACACATTATAGATAAAAATAATTATTTGGATTTGATTCAGGTCAACTTTTCTCAAAGTTGAGGTATCGGGCATGGAAAAGCGCGAAATACGGGCAGGGTTAGGTTTTTTCATTTTGCCTGTTGCCGATACGCCATAGGCGGCCGACTTGTTTGAAACCCGATGGCGGGTGCTGAAATTTTCGCGCGTTGTGTCAAAGAGTGGGCGGCAGAATGCGTGTTCGTGTCGGGTTTGCACAATATGCGGGGGTGTTTCTGTCTTAAACGAGGCATTTATAAAATAATAATAAAAACAGACATTAATTATGAAGCTTTGCCGCCCGAACCATCTGCGTGCGGATAGACGATTTGGCCGAGCGGAAGCAGGCGGTTAACGTGAAAATAGGTGATGATATTTACCGAACTTGTTTCGGCAAAAAAGATTCAGTAGGTTTTCAGACGGCCTAAAATATGAAACGTGTTAGGGCTTTATCGAGCGGTAAAAAAGCTGTGCTTGCTCACAGAACAGCAGGTTTAAGAGAAGAATATAAGATTTTTGGCAGATAAAAATTATTTATAATCAAAGTGATTACTTAAGTTGATTGTTTTCCGCTCGGTGAGATATGCAACCGTTTGAGTGATATTTGCTTGGGAATACGGCATCCGATTTATCCTTTTTTAAAGATGAAAAGTTGCTCCAAAAAAGAATCGAAAAAGGAGGGAATCATGCGTATTACCGTTTTTGTTGCAGCGGCGGCGTTATTGGGCGGCCTTTACTACGTTCAGGAAAGCCCTGAGGTCAAGCAGAAAATCAAACATACGTTCAGCCGTGAAAATCTGTTTGAAGTGAAATTCAAAAACCCTGAAAAGCAGAAAGAGTTTGAAAAAAACAAATCTTCGCTGTTTTACCCCGATTCCAAATCATAAGCCGCAATGAAAATCACGATGCCGTCTGAAACGTTTCAGACGGCATCGTTTTGCATAAGGGTATCGGGTTGCTGCTTCAGGTTTTGGGCAAGGTAACGCCTGTTTGCCCCATATATTTGCCGTTGCGGTCTTTATAAGAGGTTTCGCACACTTCGTCGCTTTCAAAAAACAATACCTGAGCCACGCCTTCTCCCGCGTAAATTTTGGCCGGCAGCGGGGTGGTATTGGAAAATTCCAGCGTAACATAGCCTTCCCATTCAGGCTCGAACGGCGTTACGTTCACGATGATGCCGCAGCGGGCATAAGTCGATTTGCCCAGGCATACCGTCAGCACGTTACGCGGGATGCGGAAATATTCGACCGTGCGTGCCAGTGCGAAAGAGTTGGGCGGGATGATGCAGTAGTCGTCTTCAACCGTTACAAAATTGCGCGGATCGAAATTTTTGGGATCGACAATCGTGCTGTTGATGTTGGTAAAAATTTTAAATTCATTGGCGCAACGGATATCGTAACCGTAGCTTGAAGTGCCGTAGGAAATGATTTTTTTACCGTTGATTTCTTTAATCTGATTCGGCTCAAACGGCTCAATCATTCCGTGTTGCTCGCTCATACGGCGTATCCATTTGTCCGATTTGATGCTCATGTTTTTCCTTTTGATAAGCGGGTGGTTGCAGTAGAAATTCAATCTTTGTTCATGAAGGCCGATTGAGGCTGGGATTATAAGTTACCTCGCGCCGATTATACAGCTTTATCCCGTTTTCGGTTGCGCCGGCTCGGGGCGGTTTCTGCCGCAGGCGTTTGCGGATATGCTCGGTTCCGTTTGTCGGAAGCCTGATGCGCAATGCGGTTGAAACTGGTATGCTTCACACCGTTTTGCGCGCATCGGCTAAGAGATGCGTTTGATTACACACAGGAAAAACTATGTATCATAAAAAAGCGCGCGGCGCGAAGCCGTGGATTGTGATGACGGTGGTGTTGCTGCTGCTGGTGTGGTTGCTGTATGCACTCGGAAATATTCTGACGCCGTTTATTGTTGCAGCGGTGTTGGCGTATATTTTGAATCCGCTGGTGGAAAAGCTGCGTAACAAAGGTGTAAAACGCGGCCCGGCTTCGATGATGGTGATGGTTTTCGCGTTGATGCTGCTGCTGGCGTTGATGCTGATTATCGTGCCGATGCTGATCAGCCAGTTTAACAATATGATCGACCGTGTGCCGCAGATTATTCATTTTGTTCAGGGCAAACTGCTGCCTTGGCTCGATAAGCTGGCCGGCAAGCATGCAACTATTGATGTGCAGAGTATTACGCTGTGGATTCAATCGCATACGGGCGAGTTGAACAATGCCTTGCGCCGACTTGCGCCGACCTTGATGCGACAAAGCAGCAATGTGGCGGTGGGGTTGACCAACCTGATGCTGCTGCCGTTTCTGCTGTATTATTTTCTGCTCGATTGGCAGCGGTGGTCGCACGGGATCAAGGCTTTGATTCCCAGACGCTTTATTGATACTTACACGCGCATTGCGGGCAATATGGACAAGGTATTGGGCGAGTTTTTGCGCGGTCAGCTGTTGGTCATGCTGATTATGGGCGTGATTTACGGCGTGAGCTTGATGCTCACGGGGCTGGATTCGGGTTTCGCCATCGGTATGATCGCCGGCATTTTGGTGTTTGTGCCGTATTTGGGCGCATTTACCGGCCTGCTGTTGGCAACGTTGGCGGCTTTGCTGCAATTCGGTTCGTGGCAGGGTTTGTTGATGGTGTGGGCGGTGTTCGGTGTCGGCCAGTTTTTGGAGAGCTTCTTCATCACGCCGAAAATCGTGGGCGACCGCATCGGTTTGTCGCCTTTCTGGGTGATTTTCTCGTTGATGGCGTTCGGCCAGTTGATGGGTTTCGTGGGCATGTTGATCGGCTTGCCGTTGGCGGCGGTAACGTTGGTGTTGCTGCGCGAAGGAGCGGATGTTTATTTCAAGAGTTTGTTTTACAAGCATAAGTAAAGGGTAATGCCGATATGAAAGGCCGTCTGAAAAAGTTTTTCAGACGGCCTTTGTTATATGGACGGATGATTGTGAAATGAACGGTTAATCAATGGTTTTTTGCCTGCCGTTGCGGAGTTTCCATTTCACTGCATAGCCCAGCAGCACGGGGGCGAGGGCGATAATCCATTTGAATGTCCAAGTGGCATACCACGGTTGGGCAATCACGATGGTGTCGGCCGAAATCGTGCCGCCTGAAACGAGAATATCGCGTACGGCAACCCAGTCGAGATACGGCCACCAACAGGCGGTGAGCAGGCCGAGGAAAAACGGCCAAATGTTGCGGCTCAAATTGCGCTGCCATAATACGAAGCACACCACCGAACAAATTAACGTAAGCGCGCTGATCAGCAGTTTGGTCTGCATCGGCGCACCGAAATAATTGGAAATCAGGTAAGTGAGTACAACCCACAGGGCGGCAAGTGTGGCTAAGATCAATTCTTCGGGGCGTTTGAACATGCGGAAATTCCTTTATGTTGCGGCTAAATAGCGTTAGGCCGTCTGAAAACAGGCGTTTAATATACCGCAAAATAAAAGCGCTGGATACGGCAGGCTGCGGAAACGCGGGTTTCGGGTGCTTGGAAAAGCCGCTAAAATAAAGACGCCGGTGCCGTTCGGCGGCATCGGAGCCTGTTCAGAATCATTCAGCGGCGGAGCATTTATGGATACCGGAGTCATCATCAGCGGGCACAGCAGCGGCTTAGGGTTGGCGTTGGCCGAACATTATCTGTCGGCAGGCTGCCGCATATTGGGTTTGTCGCGACGGCAGGCAGCTTTGGGGCCGTCTGAAAATCTGTTGCAGCACAGTGTGGATTTAAGCCGGGCAGAAGCATTGGCTGCTTTGCTTTCAGACGGCCTGTTAGATGATTTTTCGGCGGGCGTGCGCGAAATCATTTTAATCAACAATGCCGCCGCCGTTGCTCCGAATGCCGTGGCGGGTATGCAGAGTGCCGGTGAAATTTCCACCGCCGTATCGTTAAACATTGCCGCACCGTTGCTGCTGACCAACCATCTGATCGCCTGCAAGCCTGAGCGCAGCGTGTTGAAAATCGTCCACATCAGCAGCGGGGCGGGGCGCAATGCCTATCCCGGCTGGAGCGTGTATGGCGCAAGCAAAGCCGCGCTCGACCACCATGCCCGCTGTATCGCCGCCGAACAGCATGCCGGAGTTTACATCGCTTCTATTGCGCCCGGCGTGGTGGATACGCCGATGCAGGCCGAAATCCGTGCTTCGCATGACGGTGCTTTCCCGATGCGGCAGCGTTTTCTCGACCTGAAAGAGCAGGGCGGTTTGAGCAGCCCCGCCGATACCGCCGCCCGTATTGCCGCCATGATTGCATCTGCCGATTTCGGCAAAGAAGTTATAGACGATGTGCGCCGTTATGCAGGGCATAAAGGTAACTGAACTAAATCTGCTTAAAGACATTGAATACAGCACAAACCATTTTCAGACGGCCTGCCCCTATCAGGCCGTCTGAAAGACTCCATCGAAGGCCGAACCCATGAACAACGATTTTCAAGCCGCGCTCAAAGCGTTGGGCAAACAAGCCAAACAAGAAGCCCGAGAGCGGGAAGAAGCCGAAGCAAAGGCGCGCAAACAGGCTGCCGAAGAGGTGGACTTTGTCAAAGAAATGGGCGGAGTCGTGCCGCTGAAAAACAGCAACCGCTATGCTCCCCCGCGCGACAAAAGCCCCATCAAACCGCGTAAAACCGATGAAGCGGCATTGGCGGCGGAAGATTATTTTTATGTGGGCGACGGCGGGTTTGACGAGCCGCCCGCATCGTTCAGCAAAAACGGCCAAGGCAAAAACGACATCCGCCGTTTGCAAAGCGGCCATTGGCCGGTGGTGGCCGATGTGGATTTGCACGGCTACACCCAAGAGCAGGCGCAGGAAGTATTGAACGAGTTTATCGAATTTACCAAAAAGCGCGGCGTGTGCGGCGAAATCGTACACGGCAGCGGCTTGGGGTCTTCAGGCTACAAGCCTGTGTTGAAAACGCTGGTGCGCCGTTGGCTGATGGCCCATCCCGATGTGTTGGCCTATGTGGAACCGCACAAAGGCAACGACGGCGCGGTGCGGATTTTGCTGAAACGCAATAAAGCATGGGATGCCGAATAAACAGGCAGCTGCTGTTTGCAAAAGTATCCGGCCGTCTGAAAACCTGTTCGGGCCGGTTTTCAGACGGCCTTAATAACACGTTATAGTTAGCAATCGTCGGCATGAAATTTCATATCGGATATTGTTTCTGCTCAATAAAATAGGTAAACCGCGTGCAATGTGGCAGAAAAAGGCGTACATTTAAACATGAAGCGGACTGTGTGCTAGGGCGTATCGTCAGAAGGCATTGCGGCGGTACACCCGGTGCGGGTACGCACCCCGAGACCTTTGCAAAACCCCCATCTGCGGCGCATTTCTGCGTTGTGCGCTGTTTGCTCGTTTGCCTATCTGTATGATATGTCTGCACTCGCTGTGCTGCTACGCCTTGAACTGCATCCACATCTGAGGGTTTTGCAAAGGTCTTACCCCATCTTTTCTGTTTGCCGAAGGAGCGTGTTATGAGGATTTTTCAGACGGCCCCGTTATTGTCTGCCGCATTATTGCTGGCGGCATGTGCCATTACTCCCGAACAGCGGGCCGCAAGGGACGCTGCACAGAAAAAATACGAACAGGATTTACAGGTATCGCTGGCTTCCCAATGCGACAAAGAAACCGCAGAGTTGATGCGCCAACAATTCGATTCGCCGCCCCGCAGCGAAAAAGAGCAAAAAGCGTTTCGTTTGCGCTACATAGATAAAGTGTCCGATCCGATGTTTCAGGCCTGCTACAAATTGGCTTGGCAAAACTATATTGCTCGCCAAGAACTCGAAAGAGCGCGTTATTACCACGATTGGGACGGTTTTTATTACCCCTTCCGGCGGTATTGCTATTATTGCTGGTAAGCGTAATTCAGACGGCTTCTCGGAGCCGTCTGAATTTTTTATCCTGACGAAGCGGATAAGTGTAGGTCAGAAAGCCTGCAATCAGGCATAATATCCGCCCGCCGTTTGCTGCGAAAGCACGGGGGGCTTTATATTTTTTGTTTATATTATTTCATGTTAAAGGTGTCGGGCACGGATAAGGCCCGCCCGTATGGTTGCAACAAAGGGAATGAATATGTCTGCTAAAAATCCGTCGCTGGTAGGCGGAGCATTGATTATTGCGGGTACGGTGATTGGGGCGGGTATGCTGGCCAATCCAACCGCTACGTCGGGTATCTGGTTTACCGGCTCGCTGCTGGTGTTGTTTTATACATGGTTTTCTATGTTGTCGAGCGGTTTGATGTTGCTGGAAGTGAATACCCATTACCCGCACGGTGCCAGTTTCGATACGATGGTGAAAGACTTGCTCGGCAAAGGTTGGAATGCGGTAAACGGATTTGCCGTGGCGTTTGTGCTTTATCTGCTCACTTACGCCTATATTTTCGTAGGCGGCGATTTAACCGCCAAAGGCTTGAGCAGCCTGCTGAAAGGGCAGGTAGGCTTGCCTGCGGGGCAGCTGCTGTTTTTCTTTGTGTTGGCGTTTTGCGTGTGGGCATCGACCCGCTGGGTGGACCGGCTGACCAGTATTTTGATTGCCGGTATGGTAATCGCCTTTTTCTGGGCTACCGGCGGCTTAATCGGCAGTGTGCAGCTGCCGGTGCTGTTCGATACCGATGCCGCACCCGGTACGCAATATTGGATTTACGTTGCCGCCGCTTTGCCGGTGTGTTTGGCATCGTTCGGTTTCCACGGCAACGTATCGAGTCTGTTGAAATACTTTAACGGCGATGCCCCCAGAGTTGCGCGCGCCTTGTTTTGGGGTACGCTGATGGCCTTGGTGATCTACATCCTGTGGCAGTTGGCCATTCAAGGCAACCTGCCGCGCAGCGCATTCGGGCCGGTGATCGAAGTGAACGGGCAGGTTTCGGTGTTGATTGAAACTTTGTCTAAGTTTGTGCCCACGGGCAGCATGGCCGCAGTATTGTCGTTTTTTGCCTATATGGCGATTGCTACTTCCTTCTTGGGCGTAACATTGGGTTTGTTCGACTATTTGGCCGATATGTTCAAATGGGACAACAGCACGGCAGGCCGCACGAAAACAGCGGCACTCACGTTTTTGCCGCCTTTGGTGTGCTGTTTGCTGTTTCCTACCGGTTTTGTAAAAGTTATCGGATATGTCGGCTTGGCGGCTACGGTTTGGACGGCCTTGATTCCTTCGATGCTGCTTTACCGCTCGCGCAAAAAATTCACAGAAAACAAAGGCTACCGTGTTTACGGCGGCATGTGGCTGATTGTGTGGGTATTTGCTTTCGGCGTGATTAATATCGCCGCCAAAATATTGCACGAATGGGAAGCCGTGCCGGTATTTAAAGGCTGAGCTTTCTTTTGCGGATGAATGGAACGCAGGCCGAGGCCGTCTGAAAAACCGTCAAGCGGGCAAAATCGGCAACATATGGCAAGGCACCGTTTGATAAACCGTGCAAAATGCAGTGCGTTGTGGCATAATTGCCTGTCCGTTTACACGGGTTTAAGGAGTTTGCACGGGTTTAGGCTTGGCAAACTTGTCCGAACCGAAAGGTTCTTACTTATTTATTCGGAGTTTATCCATCATGGCATTAAGCGTAGAACAAAAAGCCGAAATCGTTAAAGATTTCCAACGCAAAGAAGGCGATACCGGCTCTTCTGAAGTACAAGTTGCATTGTTGACTTTCCGTATCAACGATTTGACCCCTCACTTCAAAGCCAACCCCAAAGATCACCACAGCCGCCGCGGCCTGTTGAAAATGGTTAGCCAACGCCGCCGCCTGTTGTCTTACTTGCGTCGCACCAAGCCCGACACTTACCGTAATCTGATTACCCGTTTGGGCTTGCGTAAATAATCTTTTATATGTTCAAACGCCGCTTATATCAAGCGGCGTTTTTTTATGCGCGGCTGAATGCTGCAAAGCCAAAGCATATCTACGAAAAGCCGCTCAGGCCGTCTGAAAGCGTTTTGGCGAAACCCGCACAGTCTATGTGAATCAACTTATTGAGCTAAGGCGCAGCAATGCCGTAGTAAATTAAGTTGATTGACTATAACTTTCAGACGGCATTAAGCTTTTTAAGGTTCTCTCACGATTTTTATCTTAAATCACGCAAAAGATTCCGGGCTTTAAATGATGGTAAGTCGATTTAAAGCCCGTATCCGAATTCAGCCCGAGAAGGTTTCGTTAAAATAAAGCCTCCACCCTCAGCAATGCGCCGATATGGTGTTTGCGGTTTTCTTTGCGGTTGTTGAGATAATTGATTTCAGGTTGCACAAACAGCCATTCGCGCCAAACCGGTTGCCGCCAGCCTGCAAACGGGCCGTAGCTGTTGAGTTTTACCTTTTTGTTTTTGATGTCGCCGCTCGTGTAGATACCGTAGTTCAGACGTTTGTGATTGGGAAAATTGTGTTGGCGGTAGAGGCTGTTGCCCCATGTCCAATGTTCGTCTTGGTCTTTATGGTTGTATTCGATATTCAAGTGGTTGGCGATAAAAGGTTTGCCGGCTTTGCCGTGGCGCACATCCCAAGTGGTGCGGGTGTGGTGTTCGCTTTTGAGGCCGTAGCGGTAAATCTGTTCGACGCGGGTGCTGAAATCGTTGCCCAAATCCCAATCTTTACTGCCTTTCAAACGTACATATAAATCGTCACCGGAGCGGATACCGATATCGGCATCGGTGTCTATGCCGGTGTGTTTGTGGATATCCGACCAACGCAAGGCCAGCGAAGAGTTGCTCTCACGAGTTTCGGTTTTGCTGAAGGTTTTTTGGCGGTTTTGAACGGTTTCGTCGTACAGATGGCCGGTTTGCTGCGGTTCGCTGTCCAACGAATCGTCACCGAATACCACGTTCAAGCGTTTTTGCAGCACGGGCAGCTTCACTTTGCCGCGAACGCGGGGCTTCACGGAAAAATCGTCGTGTTTGTTCCATGAGGTATCAACAATCAGGCGCAGGTTGGCGGTAGCGGGGTTGTCGGGGTCGGGGTCGCCGAACCAGTCGTCCATATTATGCGCCCAGCCGCTCAGAGTGCTGCGGATATCTTTATGCCTTCTGTCTACCCAAGTATTGTGTTGTTCCTGCTCTTCGGCAGAGGAGGGGCGGGTAACCGGCACATAAACCGGCTGCTGTTCCGAGACGGCTTGCGCTTCTGCCGAAACCGGCTCTTCGACCGGTGTGTGATCAGCCCAAGCGGCGAAAGATGCTGCACCGGCCAGCAGGCCGAGAGAAAAGCGGCGGATAGTGCTCATGGTCTGTTTCTCCTTCGTTATATACACGCGCTAGCATACTAAATTTACACCGCATTTACCATAAGGCCGGTTAAAAGTTTCAGACGGCCTTCTGTTATAATTACTGCCTTTGTTTTATTTGATTTTTTACACACACTATGCAGCAGCCCGACTTCACCCAAACGCTTTCCCGCGACCGCCATTTCCTGCAAAACGCCTTCAAAAACCCCAAACGCTTCGGCGGTATCGAAGCAGTGCAGAAAAAATACCGAAAATCGCACGACGCATTTTTAAAACGCCAAGCCGCGCTGCCCAAGCCGCAGTATGACGGCACGCTGCCGGTACACGAGCGTTTGAATGACATCAAAACCGCCATTCAAAACAACCAAGTCACCATTATTTGCGGCGAAACCGGTTCGGGCAAAACCACCCAGCTTCCGAAAATCTGCTTGGAGCTCGGGCGCGGTGCGGCGGGCTTGATCGGACACACGCAGCCGCGGCGCTTGGCGGCGCGTTCGGTGGCGGAGCGGATTGCCGAAGAATTGGGCAGCAACATCGGCCAAACCGTCGGCTACAAAGTGCGTTTCAACGACAACACCTCGCGCGATGCCTATGTGAAGCTGATGACCGACGGTATTCTGCTCGCCGAAACGCAAACCGACCGCTTCCTCACCGCCTACGACACGATTATTATCGACGAAGCGCACGAACGCAGCCTCAACATCGATTTTCTGCTCGGCTACCTGAAACAGCTGCTGCCGCGTCGCCACGATTTGAAAGTCATCATCACCTCGGCCACCATTGATGCCGAGCGCTTTTCCAAACATTTCAACAACGCGCCCGTGCTGGAAGTGAGCGGGCGCACCTTCCTCGTCGACATTCTCTACCGCCCGCTGCATTCGCAAGATGAAGACGAAGCGGAAATCGAGCTGACCGACGCGATTGTCGATGCCGCCGACGAACTGGCGCGGCTGGGCGACGGCGACATTCTGGTGTTCCTGCCCGGCGAGCGCGAAATCCGCGAGGCCGCCGAAGCCCTGCGCAAATCTCCGCTGCGCCGTGATGACGAAATCCTGCCGCTGTTTGCCCGCTTGTCGAACGCCGAACAGCACAAAATTTTCCACCCCAGCGGCAGCAAACGGCGCATCGTGCTGGCGACCAATGTGGCCGAAACCTCGCTCACCGTGCCGGGCATCAAATATGTGATCGACACCGGCTTAGCACGGGTCAAACGCTATTCCGCGCGCGCCAAAGTGGAGCAGCTTCATGTGGAAAAAATCTCCCAAGCCGCCGCGCTCCAACGTTCCGGCCGCTGCGGCCGCGTATCCGCCGGCGTAGCCGTGCGCCTGTACAGCGAAGACGATTTCAACGAGCGCCCCGCCTTTACCG
Source organism: Neisseria sp. 74A18 (assembly GCF_001308005.1). Lineage (NCBI taxonomy): Bacteria > Pseudomonadati > Pseudomonadota > Betaproteobacteria > Neisseriales > Neisseriaceae > Neisseria > Neisseria sp. 74A18. The sequence continues at coordinate 13,528 of NZ_LGZA01000006.1, read as the reverse complement.
ACCCCGAAATCATCCGCAGCAATCTGGCCGCCGTCATTCTGCGTATGGCCGCATTGAAACTCGGTGATGTGGCGGCGTTTCCGTTCCTCGAAGCACCGGATCAGCGTTATATTAATGACGGGTTTCAGGTGTTGTTGGAATTGGGGGCGGTGGAGGAGGCCGTCTGAAAAGGTTCCAGCTTTCATAATGGGATATCACACTTTTTTCGGATTATGGATAAAGCTGCATTTGCTGCGTGCATCCGCATACCGACAAGTAAAATAACCCTTTTTATTTTGAACAAGTTGCAAAAGGAAATTGCCATGTCATTGAATAAAGAACAAAAGCAAAAAATATTGGATGCGTCCAAACAATGGTTTCGTGACCGTATTGCGCAAAACCATATCAAAAATACAGAAAAGCTGACCGACCCTAAGCAATTCAATATCAACCCATTTTTAACGGTTTATCTCGCCAATTTCCTGACGGGTAATTCCAGTCCCGAAAGCATTGCCAAAGCCCTGCTTTTTCCCCGTGTTTTGGGAACATCCATCAATACGTCGTTTGGGCAAAATATGCAGGGCTTTATTTCCGCCATTCAAAATGCCGTCGGCAGCACCGCCAGTGGCATGGACATCGAATTTACCGACCAAACTGACGGGCGCAGAAAATATTGCCAGCTTAAAGCAGGGCCGAACACCATCAATGCCGACGATGTGGAAACCATTGCCGGCCATTTCAAATCGGTACGTAATCTGTCACGAACCAATAACCTGAAAATTCCCAACGACGATATGATAGTCGGCGTTCTGTATGGGGAACCGGAAGACTTGAGCGGGCATTATCGTCGCATTACCGAGCAATACGATTACGATGTTGTGGTCGGTAAAGATTTATGGCACAGGCTGACAGGCGATGAGGGTTTTTATCATGAATTAATCAATGCAATCGGCTCTGTTGCAGTAGAAGCGGATTTTAGTAAGGATTTCGACCGTATCGTCCAAACGCTTTCAGCCAGCGAAATGATAAAAAAATTGAGTAACCATGAGTAATGTTTGACTGCTTGGGTATTTCGGGTTAGAGTACGCGAAAATCAATAACCATAACCAAGGTTTGACCGAATCATGCAAAGCCCCGAACTCTACACCATTGCCCAAGTTGCCGATATATTGAGTATTTCCAAAGAAACCCTGCGCCGTTGGGATAAGAACGGCACACTTGTTCCGCAGCGTCAAACAGACAACAACTACCGCTTATACAGCCGCGAACAGCTTGAAGTATTTGAAGAAGCCCGTTTGCTGTTCGACAGCCGCTGGCAGGAGGAACTCTCCATCCGTCCGAACCGTCCATACAAACTGCTGGAATTGTTCGCTGGCGCGGGCGGTTTGGCAATCGGTATGGAGTTGGCAGGTTTTGAATCTGTATTGCTCAACGAAATTGATGCGGCAGCCTGTAAAACCTTGCGTAAAAACCGTCCCCATTGGAATGTAGTAGAAGGCGATATCGCCAAACTGGACTTTACACCTTACCGGAATCAAATCGATATCCTGTCCGGCGGCTTTCCATGTCAGGCGTTTTCTTATGCCGGCAAAAAACTGGGCTTTGAAGACACGCGCGGTACGCTGTTTTTCGAGTTTGCCCGCGCTGTTAAGGAAATCAATCCGAAAGTTTTTGTCGCTGAAAATGTGCGCGGACTGCTGGCGCATGACGAAGGACGCACTTTAGCTGCGATTACCGGCATTATCGACGAACTCGGCTACTGTTTGGTGCCGCCCCGCGTACTTAAAGCCGTATTCTACAAAGTACCGCAAAAGCGCGAGCGTCTGTTTCTTATCGGTATCCGCAAAGATTTGGCGGAAAAAGTTGAGTTTCATTGGCCTTCACCTTATCACCGCATTCTAACTCTGCAAGACGCGTTGAGAGCGGGTGAACTTTATAGCAATGATGTACCGGCTTCGGCAGGGCAGAAATATCCGCAGCGCAAAGCGGAAATCATGGCGCAAGTCCCTGCTGGGGGATATTGGAAAGACCTCCCCGATGCGTTACAGCGAGAATATATGCAAAAAAGTTATTTTCTTAGCGGCGGCAAAACAGGCATGGCGAGGCGGCTGGCATGGGATGAACCCAGCTTGACGCTGACCTGCGCGCCGGCACAAAAACAAACCGAACGCTGCCATCCCGAAGAAACCCGCCCGCTGACCGTACGCGAATACGCCCGTATTCAAACCTTTCCCGACGATTGGCAGTTTGAAGGCTCACTCGGGGCGCAATACAAACAAATCGGCAATGCGGTTCCTGTTAATCTGGCTTATGCAGTTGGACGCGCATTAGTTCGATTGTTAAACGATATTGAAACCGAATCCATCAAGCGGAAAGCAGCATAAACCGGCAGTTTGCAGGAAGGTGGGCTTTAGCCTGCCTTTTTGTTGGGCAATCCCAAGCAAGCCGTTTGATAAAACCTAAAAAAGCGGCCTGTTATATTTCAGGTAGCAGTAGTGTTTTGTCGGGCATTTATGCCCGACTGAAACCAATAAACAACCAAAAATGCCGGGCATAAATGCCCGACTTATGAATCTGTTATGCAAAACATGAAAAGCAATACAAATATGCCTTCTGAAAATGAGCGAAGCGAGTTTCTGAGAAACAAAAACCTTTCAGACGGCCTGAGATCAGATTCCCCAAGCAAACCGCGCTACCGCCTAACTAAACTCGGCGAACAAATGGCGCGTTTACCCATAGATCCGAAGGTCGCCCGCATTTTGCTGGCGGCACAAAAGCACGACTGTATGGCGGAAATACTCGTTATCGTGTCCGCCCTGTCGATTCAAGACCCGCGCGAACGGCCGCTCGAAGCCCGCGAAGCCGCCCAAAAAGCGCACGAACGCTTTACCGACAAGCAGTCCGATTTCCTCGCCTACCTCAATATTTGGGACAGCTTCCAGCGCGAGCGCGACAAAGGTTTGTCTAACAAGCAACTGGTGCAATGGTGCCGCCAATATTTCCTTTCCCACCTGCGGATGCGCGAGTGGCGCGAACTGCACCACCAGCTCGCCGACATTGCCGTGGAAATGGGTTTGACTACCAAAGAGCAGGCTTTCAGACGGCCTCCTGCACAACCGCAATTGCTGTCTGCGACCGAAGGAAGTCCCTTGCGGAAAAACACCGGCGACCAAGATTTATCTGCCAAACTCAAACAAAAACAACTGGATAAAAAGCAGCATCGAGCCCACATCCGCGCCGCCAAAGAAGCGGGCTACGAGCAAATCCATCGCGCCCTGCTGACCGGCCTGATTGCCAATGTCGGTATGAAATCGCCCGACGGCCACGACTACACCGGCGCGCGCGGTTCGCACTTTCATTTGTTCCCTGCCTCCGCCCTGTTCAAATCCAAACCCAAGTGGGTAATGGCCGCCGAACTCACCGAAACCACTCGCCTTTATGCCCGCGATGTCGCCGCCATCCAGCCCGAATGGATCGAACAGGAAGCCCCGCACCTCGTGCGCTACCACTATTTCGAGCCGCATTGGGAGCAGAAACGCGGCGAAGTCGTCGCCAGCGAACGCGTTACCCTCTACGGGCTGACCGTGCTGCCGCGCCGCCCCGTTGCCTACGGCAAAGTCGCCCCTGAAGAAGCCCGCGAAATCTTTATCCGCAGCGCACTGGTGGCGCAGGAATGCAATCTTCAGACGGCCTTTTTTATCCACAATAAAAAACTGATTAAAGAAATCAGCGAGTTGGAACACAAATCACGCAAGCAGGACGTGCTGGTGGACGAAGAAGCCTTGTTTGAGTTTTACAACCGGCGTTTACCGCAGTTTTACGAGCCGTCTGAAAAGGTAGGCCGGGCATCCCTGCCCGACAACACAGGCCTGTCTGAAAGTGCAGAAAACGTAGGTCGGATTCTCGAATCCGACAACACAGCAGAAACAAAGGCAGTAAATAAGATGTCGGATACCAGTATCCGACCTACTCAAAATACCCCTGTTTCAGACGGCCTTTCAGGTAGCCCGCATCACACAGGCCGTCTGAAAAAACCATTGCCCCTTGCCGACATCCGCACCTTTCAAAGCTGGCTTAAAACCGCCGAGCGCGACAACCCGCGCCTGCTGTTCCTCACCCGCGAAGACCTTATGCAGCACGCCGCCGCGCACATCACCGAAGAGCAGTTTCCGCCCCATTGGAAAAACGCCGACGGCAAATTCAAACTCAGCTACCGCTTCGAGCCGCACCACCCGCTCGACGGCGTAACCCTTACCCTGCCGCTCACCGTGCTCAACCGTATCCATGCCCCCGCGCTCGAATGGCTCGTGCCCGGCATGTTGCGCGAAAAACTGCAACTGCTTATCAAAGCCCTGCCCAAACAAATCCGCCGCATCTGCGTGCCCGTACCCGATTTCATCACACAATTTTTAGAAAGCAACCCCAACCGCCAAGAGCCGCTCATCCCGCAGCTTGCCCGCTTTATCGCCAAAACCGCCGGCGACATGCGCCTGCTCGAGCAAATCGACCAAGACGAATGGAGCGCATTCAAACTGCCCGAGCATTGCTATTTCAACCTGCGCATTATCGACGACGGCGGCCAAGAGCTTGCCACCGGCCGCGATTTAGCCAAACTCCAACAAGAGCTAGGCCAAGCCGCCGCCGTAACCTTCCGCGACAACACCCAAGAATTTGAGCGTGACAACCTCACCAACTGGGACATCGGCACGCTACCTGAAAGCATCAAATTCGCCCGCGGCAAACAACAGCTCACCGGTTACCTCGGCCTGCAAAAAGAAAAAAACAACACCATCGCCCTGCGCCTGTTCGACACCCCCGAGGCCGCCGAACAAGCCCACCGCCAAGGCGTGATCGCCCTCATGCAGCTCCAGCTCAAAGAGCACATGAAAGACCTGGGCAAAGGCATCCAAGGCTTCACCCAAGCCGCCATGCTGCTCAAACACATACCCGCCGACGCCCTGCGCGACGACCTCACCGCCGCCATCTGCGACCGCGCCTTTATCGGCGACGACGAATTGCCCCGCAGCGAAAAAGCCTTCAAAGAACAAATCAAACGCGCCCGCAGCCGCCTGCCCGCCGTAAAAGAAGCCATGAGCCGTTACCTGCAAGACACCGCCGCTGCCTACGCCGAACTCAACGGCAAACTCGGCAAACACCTGCTCACCCACCTGCTGCGCGAACGCACCCAAACCCTACTATCCGCCGGATTCGCCGGCCGCACCCCCTGGAGCCAATGGCCACGCCTACCCGTCTACCTCAAAGCCATGACCCTGCGCATGGAAAAATACAGCGCCAACCCCGCCCGCGATGCCGCACGCGAAGCCGATATTCAGGAGTTGGAACAAATGTGGCAAGAAAAGGTACAATCACTTTTGAAACAAAACCAACCCGTTTCAGACGGCCTGAAGATGTTTAAATGGCAAATAGAAGAACTGCGCGTGTCGCTGTTTGCACAGGAGTTGAAGACGCCGAGTCCGGTGTCGGTGAAGAGGTTGTTGAAGGAGTGGGAAGAAGTTAAGTAAAATTTACATGGTATTTCAATTATATATTTGTAAAGGTGAAAAATGGATTATCAAGAAGCTTTATTTCATGCAAAAGCCGGCCAAGCATTATTATTTTATGGTTCAGGGATGTCATCTGAAGTAATTGGCATAAATGGAAAAAAAATGCCTTTGGGATATCAACTTTCTCATTTATTAAGTAAAGAATTAGGATATTCTGAAAGTGAATACATTGATAATTTAGAAGATAGTAGTCAATTGTATATTGAAGAACTTGGTGAATATAAATTGATTGAATTATTGAAAGATATTTTCACTACTAAAAATGTTCCTGAATACTATGAATGGATTAGTAAAAATAGATGGAGAAGTATTTTTACAACCAATTATGATGATTCATTAGAATACTCTTCTCAGCAGAACTCTATTTCTAGATCTGCAGTGGGGCCATTAATGAATAATCGAGATTATCCTCCATCAAATGATTATATTATTCATGTTAATGGGTATATAAAAGATCTAACACAAGATACTTTGCAATCTAGTTTTAAGTTAACTCAGAGTAGCTATTTAGCTGATCAATTTATTAAAAGCAAATGGTATCAATCTTTTTATTCGGAAGTTATGAGTTGTAAAGTTATTTTTTTTGTTGGTTATTCATTAAAAGCAGACTTTGATATCAAAAAATTATTTTTTGAATTTAAAAGTGATTTAAAAAGCAAAGTTTTTTTTATAACAAATAAACAAGATAAAATATTACAAAAGTTTGGTACAATATGTGATATTGGAGTAGAACAATTTGCACGAGATTTGTTTCAATACAAAAATATAGAAATAGATGATAGAGAGTATAGCATTACTAACTTTCAGAAACATCTAGAAGTTAAATCCAGAGAGCAGTCTATTAATGTCAATGAGTGCACCTTTAAATTTTTAACATTAGGTCATGAAAATCCTCAACTACTTGAAGATGTGACATGGAGAGGTTTAAATGATTTTGCAATCAGTAGACAAAAAGAACGTATTGAGCAGTTGCATGGATTTGATTATATTTTCATGCATGGGGATTTAGGTGTTGGGAAAAGTATTTTTGCAAAACAATTGGCTAATCACCTTCTAAAAGAAGGCTATGACGTTTATTTTTTAAAAGATGATTTCTATAAACCTAATGATGATATTGATCATATTTTAAGTTCTCAAAAAACAATAAAAGTTGCATTCGTTTTAGATATAAATTTCTATACTTCTCAGGTTTCTGATTTATTATTATACTTCACTCAAAAATTACGAAAAAACATAGATAAATTAGTTGTTGTCATGAGGGATGATAATTATGAAGAGTTTTACACAGAAATAGTGTTTAGACAGCGTTTGATTGAATCAAGAAGTATTACAGAGATTAATGCTAGCCTTTTAACAAACCAGGAATTTAATGATTTTAAGGATATTTTGGAAAAAAATGCTTTATTGAAAAAAGATGAATTACAAAAACTTTATCCAAACAAAGTTAGTTTCACTTCAAAAAGTATCATGGATGATTTAAAGAAAGATTCAAAACAACAATTAAATCATTTATTGCTGTCTTTGTTTAATACACCAAATATTTCAAAAAAATATAACTCTATTTTTGAAGTTATATCTAATGATAAAGATCTTTTAGAAATAATTATTTATGTTTTTTCTTTGAATATTCTTGGTAAGAAGCAACAAATATCAAAAAGTGATATCTTCAATGCAACTGAAAATACCTTGATTTTGGATTCAAGCTTTTCTAGAAATGCTGCACTTAAGCCATTATTTTTTGATTATTCTGATAGCTTTATTAGTCCTAAATCAGTTTTATTTGCTGAGTTCTTTTTTAAGAAATTTGCAAAAACTGAATTACTAGTAGAATTGTTGATTAAAATTGCAAAAAAAATGTATGATCTAGATCAAAGATCTTTATATAAATCTTTTGCTACGTATACCAATATACAAAAAATGTTACCTGATGAGCAAAAAAGAGCTAACATTATCAAGTATTATGAAGGACTCAGATCTATTCCACAACAAACTAAAAATCCACATTTTTGGCTTCAGTACGCAATTGCTCGATTAGCATATGCAAATATTCAGCGTGATCCAAACCTAGAGTTAGCAGAGAAGTATCTTGATACAGCTCTTAAACTAGCTGAAAGCATAAGAAAACGCAGAAAATATTTTATTTATGATATTCAAACTCAATTAGCTCGTGTCCATATTATGAAAGCAGAACAATATAAAAGTGTAGATCCTTCTTTTCAAGATCATTTAAATACTGCTATTAAACTTCTAAACGAAGTTACAGAGAGTGATCCTAAAAGAGCTTCTTTTAGACCTTTGGAATCTTTATGTAAAGTGATTGATAAAAAAATTGATGTGCTAGGAAATGATAGAGAACTTTACAACAACCTTATCTTATATAAAAAGCGCATAGAACGAGCTTCTCAGCAAGTCAAAGAAGAGTTGAGTGTACAAATCTCTTATAAAGCACTACAGCAATTAACAAAAAAGTTTAAATTTAGTTAGAATAATTTAAGTCATTTATTGACGCGATAGCAAGTTAGCAAGCCGTAGCCTGCATGAAACTTAAAACTCATGTGTAGCCAGCGTAGCCTGTATGTAGGATGTGTGCCATCGGTACGCATACGTTGCTCGTTTTTCCAGTAACAGCGTGCGTGGCTTGTGCCACGTATATTACATATATTACCAGCCATGATACAGCAGTTGATCTGTGGGAGTTAAGGCCGTCTGAAAACACTTACCATCAGCTTTTCAGACGGCCTTGTCTTACCTGCCATCCAGCAGATACCGCTACCAAGATATAATTTTTCCTTTGTTCGATATTGCTTACGGTTATTTCAGCCTTTCAGGTAGCCTTGCTAGAATGGCCTTTTAATCGAAAAACCGGAGAGGAAAGTATGGCCCGTTTAACTGTGCATAATTTGGAATCCGCACCCGAAGCGGCAAAAGCCCGTGTGGAAACGGCTCTGAAAAACAACGGCTTTTTGCCGAATCTGATTGGCGTGTTGGCCAATGCGCCGGCGGCCTTGGCTATGTATCAGGAAGTGGGTGCATTAAATGCCACCACTAGCCTGACTGCGGGCGAGCGAGAGGTGGTGCAGATTACGGCGGCGGTGCTGAATGAGTGCGGTTTCTGCAAAGCGGGGCATACTGCTTTGAGTACGAAAAAGAATTTGCTCAACCTGCAAGCAATTGAAGCTTTACGCAACACGCAGGCCTTGGCAGACCCCAAGCTCAACCGCTTGGCTTTGTTTACACAAGCAGTGATGGCGAATAAAGGCAATGTGGGCGATGCCGAGTTGCAGGCGTTTTTTGATGCGGGGTATAACGAGCAACAGGCTTTGGAAGTAGTGCTGGGCGTGGCGTTGGCCACTTTGTGCAATTACGCCAATAATCTGGCTCGCACGGAAATCAACGAGCAATTGCAGCCTTTTGCCTGATCAAGTTGTTGGGTTGTTGAAAGAGGCCGTCTGAAAGATTTGTTTCAGACGGCCTTTGTTATGCAGTATATGTTGCTGCGGATTGCAAGAAGTTATTGATTTGCTTCTGGCATAATGGGTTCGATGTTGAATCTGTATTCAATAGTTTCATTGGTTTCGGCATTTTTCTCAGCTTGGGGTATAACCTTTAGATATTTTATTGTAGATGTCTTGCCGTCTGATAGTTTGGGAACAGTAACAGTAGTGCTAACCCTATCAATGAAGCGCATGTCGTGCCGACTGAATAATAATGCGTTTAAGGTTACTGTTCGGTTTTGTTCCGGCTCTTCCGTATAGTCGGGATATCCATCGTTGGCAGGCGGGAGCAATATTGCATAGCTGGGTGAGCAAAATGATTGATATTGTTGAATTTTGGCATGTGATTCGGAATGCCGCTCAAGCCACATGAGTGTATTTTGCCACTTAAAAACATCGGGTACATTCATAACCTTTATGTTGTGGGTAATGGGGCAGCTGAGGCCGGCTGTTTCACTGGTATAGTGATTGAGTTGCTTGGTTGAGTCTTGTTGGTTGTATAGTACTAAGTTATTGTAATCTATAAATAAATCTCTCAGGGCGGAGTCATAGCCCGGGTAAATGCCTGATGAGTAGTATGGATCTTCCGTAATAATTGAGGGTGCTTTCCACAAGGTTTTAATCGGAGTGGAAAGTGAAAATTCTGCCTGATGTGTGCCGGGTTGGATGTGTAGGGTGTAATCGGCGATCTGTGAGCTTGGTTTTAAAAACCAAATATTATGATGTTTATTTTCCCAAATGTATTGGCCGTATTGGAAACGGTCGGGTAAATCTTGTTCACGTTGGATATGGCCGTTTTCATCAATGTGGATATTGAGTTTGCCGTTTGAGTTTAGCTCCCCCTTTATTTCAAATAAGGTATTTGCATGGATGGGTATGTTCTCCGGTTCAGGAAACGGGATATAGGGGATGCCGGATAGGGGTTTTGTATTAAATGCCGCACCAAATCGTAAGTAGCGCACTCTTTCGTCGTTATTGGCACGTTGCCAAAGGTTGTATTTCAAAACGCCCGCATTCAGCAAAATCAATACGGATACACTAAGCCAAAGGATGGTGTGTTGTTTTATAACGAGAGAAGAGTTTACATGTTGGGCAGCATACAGCAACATGATGGAGATACCCCAAACTATCGCTCCCCAGCCCCATGCAACTACTTCTTTTGGATTTCCTAAAGAGTTGACTTCAGTGAAGAAAGCGGTGCAGCCGGCTAAGAATATAAGGGCTATATTTGAAAACAGTAATGGATGGGTGTGAGATTTTTTGCCTTTTATTAATTTATAAACAATACGGATATAAAATAAATTGGCATAAACAGCCAGCCCTCCGGGGCCAGATAACCAGCCGAAAAATAAGCCGGTTAGCAGGATTTTTAAACCATAGTAAGTTTCATAATGTGTGTAGAAGCCGGGTAATACTATGGATATGATCATGCAGCAGATGGAAAGCTTTAATAGCACAGGGGAGTAATGCAGTCGGGTTGGCTGATTGTTCATTTTGATACGCAGTGGATTTGCCGAATAAGTTTAGTCTGTTGATTATATGACGAACGGTTTTGAGTTGCCATTAAATAGTGATGCCGGCTGCGGTTGCATGTTTGTTTGTATTTGAAGCAAGAGGCCGTCTGAAAGATTTGTTTTCAGACGGCCTCGCGGGTATTTGCCAAACTGGCAGGTTAAATCAGCTCCAAATCCGGCCCCGCGTTTTGGGCGCGACGGCTGCGCAATTGGATATCCAGGCGCAGGTCGTGGGCGGAGTCGGCATTTTTAATGGCATCTTGAAAGCTGATGTGGCCGTTTTCGTATAATTCGTATAAGGCTTGGTCGAAGGTTTGCATGCCTTGGCTTTGTGATTTTTTCATGATTTCTTTGATCGAATGCACATCGCCGTTGTGGATCAATTCGGCAATCAGCGGCGAATTGAGCAGCACTTCTACGGCAGCCACACGGCCTTTGCCGCCTTCGCGCGGGATGAGGCGTTGCGAGATAAAGGCTTGCAGGTTGAGCGATAGGTCGGTCAGCAGCTGGGTGCGGCGCTCTTCGGGGAAGAAGTTGATGATGCGGTCGAGCGCTTGGTTGGTGCTGTTGGCGTGAAGAGTAGCCATGCATAAGTGGCCGGTTTCGGCGAAAGCAATGGCGTAATCCATGGTTTCGCGATCGCGGATCTCACCGATTAAAATAACATCGGGGGCTTGGCGCAGCGTATTTTTCAAAGCGGCAAACCAGTTTTCGGTATCCACGCCGACCTCGCGCTGGGTAATGATGCAGTTTTTATGGCTGTGTACAAATTCGATCGGGTCTTCGATGGTGATGATATGATCGTGGCTGTTTTCGTTGCGGTAGTCGATCATGGAAGCCAAAGAGGTGGACTTGCCCGAACCGGTGCCGCCGACGAAAATCACCAAACCGCGCTTTTGCATGGCGATTTGTTTCAGCACCGGCGGCAGGTTGAGGGTTTCAAATTTGGGAATGTTGCTGGTAATGGTACGGAACACCAATGCCGTTGCACCGCGTTGAACCATTGCATTTACACGGAAGCGGCTGGTATCGGGCAGGCTGATGGCGAAGTTGCATTCGTTGGTATTCATGAACTCGTCCATCTGTTTCGGGGCCATAATGGAAAAGGCGATTTCCATGCACCGCTCAGGAGTGAGCGGGGTATCGTTGATGCGGGTAATTTTGCCGTCGAGCTTCATGGCCGGCGGGAAATTGGCTGTGATAAAGAGATCGGAACCTTTGTATTTATTCAATGTTTTCAATAAAGAGTAGATTTCTTCTTTAGCGGGCAGAGGATTTTCAACCATTTTTCAGCCTGTATGATAATTTGATAAAATGGCCTAGATTATAGCAAGTTTGCCGTGGTATTTTAAGCATGTCGGCGGTGCTTTACAGAGTTAGTAGAAATTATACATATAAGGTATAATTTTGATATTTATTATCTGAATTGGAAAGATGAATGTTCGAGCATAAAACAAGCGGTACGGTGGCGGTTATCGGTGCGATGGAGCAAGAAATCGAATTACTGAAAAGCAGCATGGAAAATGTGCAAACTGAATATTTCGGTAAATTTACCGTGCATTCGGGTTTTTTAAACGGAAAGCGCGTGGCGTTGGCGTTGAGCGGAATCGGTAAAGCCAATGCGGCGGCGGTAACTGCTTTGGTGGTAGGAAAATATTCGCCTGATTACGTGATCAATACCGGTAGTGCGGGCGGTGTCGGCAGTGGTTTGAAAGTAGGGGATGTGGTTATCGGCACGCGTGTGGCGCATCATGATGTGGATGTGACGGCATTCGGCTATGTGCCCGGTCAGATTCCCCAAATGCCTGCGGAATTTGAAAGCGACGGTGAGTTGGTGGCTAAGGCAGCGGTGGCTGCGGATGCGTTTGAGGGTGCAGATGTACATAAAGGATTGATTGTAAGCGGCGATCAGTTTATCCACAGTAGTGAAAAAGTGGATTTTATCCGCCGCAATTTCAACAATGTATTGGCGGTAGAAATGGAGGCTGCGGCGATTGCCCAAATCTGTTTCCAACTCGATATGCCTTTTGTGACCGTGCGCGCGGTATCGGATGCGGCAGATGAGCAGGCCGAAATCAGTTTTGACGAATTTTTGAAAACGGCTTCGGTTAATTCTGCACGAATGGTGATGAATCTGATCTGAGCCGATCAGGGTTTTCAAATATTTCAAGTTTGATCATAGCCAATCCACTTAACTTTTACTCGGCGTTGCTGTGCCTTAGCTCCAAAGAGAGCGATTGTGTGAGCCGCTAAAGCGGCAACAGAATCGGTTCCGTATTACGTGTACTGTTTGCGGCTTGCTGGCTTGAGACCTTTGCAAAACCCTCATCTGAGGCGCATTTCTGCGTTGTGCGCTGCTCGCTCGTTTGCCTATCTATATGATATGTCTGCACTCGCTGTGCTGCTACGCCTTGAACTGCATCCACATCTGAGGGTTTTGCAAAGGTCTCAGTCAATAAGTTGGAGTCAGTCAATAAGTTGGAGCAGGTAGAAATGCCCGCCCTGTGATATTTATTGTAAAGACATAAAACTGCTTAGCCAAAACCATTAAAAAAGATACGCATAAAAATGCGTATCTTTTTTTAGTTCGGTAAAAATATTCTATAAAGAGGAAAACAGCCTTCGCGCGGCTACATTAAACCGCAAACGGTTTTCCCCGAATTTTCAGACGGCCTCTAGCCTGAGACCTTTGCAAAACCCTCAAAAATCCTCTAAATTCCCACTCACATCAAACTCCGAGAATTTAGAGAATTTTGTTCATGAGCAGCTTTTTGCACACCGACGCCCTCAACCACATCGAAAAACATCTCGACCGCTTCCCCCTCATCAAACTCGACCGTATTCTTGACCGGACACCCATCGAACAATACCTCGCCGGCCGCAAAACCCGCTACGTGCGCGACAACGGCGGCCGTCCCGCCTATCCTTTGCTCTCCATGTTCAAAGCCGTCCTGCTCGGCCAATGGCACAGCCTCTC
>NZ_LGZA01000059.1:0-4816 GCF_001308005.1 Neisseria sp. 74A18 | reverse complement strand
TAGATTGGAACAATGCGCTCAAAACGGAAATGCTTCAAGCCAATATAATCTAGGGGCGCGTTATTTAAATGGTTTGGAAGCCCCTAAGGACTTAAATAAAGCTTTTTATTGGACAGAAAAAGCAGCGAAACAAGGTTATCTGTAAGAAATCCTCGCGTTGTTTACACAACAGATTGAGAAAAATAAGCCTGTAAAACCTCAAAAGGCGTATCGCCCTTCAAGCCCTTATGCGGCTTAACCGTATTATAAAAATTCACAAAACGGCACAATTCCTTCTGCCTGTGTTCCGAATCCATAAACGGAACTTTGTCATGCCACATTTCCATCAGGGTACGGATTACCCGTTCTGCCTTACCGTTGGTCTGCGGTCGGGCAATACGGGTAAACTTCTGGTTGATGTTGTTCTGCACACAGGCAACCGCAAACGGATGCGACGCATTGCCACGGTATTCCATGCCGTTGTCCGAATAGGCGCATTCGATGGTGTAAGGACAACAGTCAATCACATCACGCAAAAGGAACTTGGCTGCACTAGCCGCTGTACGGTCGGGCAAAATGGCCGCATACAGTTCGCGGGAATAGTCGTCAATGGCGACAAACAGGTAATCTCTCGAGGCGGTTGCTTTTTGGTTTTGCAACAAAGGCAGTCGTTTGGTGTCGAAATGCACCATTTCGCCGGGATAGGATTTGTTGTAGCGTTTGGCCTGTTTCTTGAGCTTTTCTTCGATATTTTTTTCCACTTTTGCCAAACGCTTCATTCCGTATTTGGCCTGTTTGAAACGGTTGTTGGTGCTGTTTTGTGGTGCGGGCAGCTGCAGCCGTGCGGCCTTTAGGATGCGGTAAATGGTAACTCTGCTGACTTGGTATTGTCGGGCCAGTGAGGTAACGGTGATTTTATCCTGCGTATAGGCGCGCCAAACGGCTTGGCGTTGGTGCGGGGTAAGGCGGGTGTTTTTATGGATGTTCATGGCAGTATTGTCTTTCAAATACTGTAAACAACGCTAGAGTTTCTTACAGGTATCCTGCTGCTGAATCTAATTTGGGATGGCTTTATTCTATTGGTGCTGGAACAGAAAAAGATAACGCCAAAGCTTTTGAATGGACAGAAAGAGCAGCAAAAAAAGGAAATATTCTTGCCTATGTAAACCTGGGCTATTTTTATAGTTATGGTATTGGTGTTCCTGTTGATTGGGAAAAAAGTACCCAATATTATCAATTAGCAGCCACACACAATATTCCAATAGCTTATCAAAATTTAGGGATGGCATATTTCTACGGGAAAGGTGTTGAGCAAAATACAGGGAAGGCTATAGAGTTAACAAATAAAGCTATCGAAGGTGGTAGTAAAGAGGCTCTATATAATTTAAGTAGAATGTATTTATCAATCAATAAAGAAGATGAAGCTGCTGCCATGCTAAGGCAAGCTGCGAATATAGGAATTCCCAAGGCACAAGCAGAGTTAGCTAGTTTATTATCAAAAGTTGCTAAAACCAATGCCGAGAAAATAGAGGCCAAACAATGGCTGGAAAAAGCTTTAATTCAAGAAGATCCTTATGCTTATGCGGTAGCAGGATTGCTCTATTCTCAAAAGAATCAGGTTTTTCCTTATGATGAAGCTAAAGCTTTCGAATATCTAATGAAAGCATCGGATATGGGAGAGGAGACATTAAAACATATGATTGGTGCTTGGTATTGGACGGGAAAGTATGTTTCTAAAGATGAAAAAAACGCTTTAAAATGGATAGAAGATGCGGCAAATCATGGTGACATTAAAGCGGTCGAAAGGCTGGTTAGGATTTATGAAAAGGCAGTAAGGAAATTCCCAAAGACGAAATTAAAGCACGATATTGGCAGAACAAACTTGGCATTAAATAAATTTAGGGCTGCCCCAGATAATTAGGGTTTTTGGACAACATTTAAAATAGGGGCTAATGTAGATTAGCACCTAAAATATGCTCATTAACTTGCGGCACATTATAAACCTGCCCACTCTGCTCAATCCGGTACATATCTCCTACTTGAGTGATACGGCTTCTACTCTCCAATGCACATTTGTGAAAGGGACTTAGGAAGCAAAATTCATTTTAAGGGATTCTCGCGCAACATTCGCAACAGCACTTTATACAAATCATGATGCCTATGATTGAAGCGAAATTCGATTTCTTTCAAGTGTAGGTAAAAAGTATGTTTTGCTACACCGTTGAATTGTACCAGCCGATGCTTGGCATAGTTTCAAAAGGATTCAATACCGTTGATATGCTGTGCCACGAGCGAACTCATTGGCACCGTGATGCACTCTGAAATGCTTTCCAAAGCCCATGTCAACCGGTCTCTGATAACCGCGCCACCCATCAGTATTGATGACGCTCTCAACCGAGATATGCCATTCGTCAGCTAAAAACCGACACAATTTCAGGTATAGACTGTTGATGCTTCTAATACTGATTCCTGTCAGTTTGGCGGGGTTGGGCTCGGTAATTTTGCTGAACTTTATGATACTTGTTTTTTAATTCCATTTCAGAAGCTTATCACTATATTTGGTTCACTATATTTGGTGATTTTGCTTTCTAAGTCCCTAATTGCCGGATTTGGTTTCGGTAATAAATCCTACTTTGCTGATACCGGCTTCACGTGCGGAATGTAAAGCTTGTGCGACAAAATCGTATTCTACGCTTTTATCGGCGGCAATCGCCAAAATGATATCCTCGTTATCGGTTTTGGCTTGCTTCAATCTGCTTGTTACCTCTTCCAAACTCAGTTTGGTTGTTGATTCTGCTCCGAGCAAATATGCTCCATCTGCAGCAATCGTCAAACGCAACGGTTCTTTAGGCTGTGTTTCCTGTTTCACGCTTTCTGAGGCCGTAGGCAGTTGTAACGGAATTGAGTGTGTGAGCACAGGCATGGTAATCATAAATACAATAAGCAATACCAGCATTACGTCAACCAATGGGGTAACGTTAATATCGGCCATTGGGGACTCATCACCCGAATTCATTGAACCGAATGCCATATTATCAATCCTTATTGTTTAACAGTTGTACATGGAAATCGTGGGCGAAAGCATCCATATCTTGAGCCAGTGTTTTGTTTCCGCGTACTAAAAAGTTATAGGCTAATACTGCCGGAATGGCTACAAACAGACCAAATGCCGTAGCAACCAATGCTTCACCGATAGGGCCTGCCACGGCTGCGATACTCATTTGGCCGCTTTCACTAATGTTGATTAGGGCATGGTAAATACCCCAAACTGTTCCAAACAACCCAATAAACGGAGCAGTTGCACCTACGGAAGCCAGTGCTGTTAAGCCGCCATCAAATTTACGCAAAATCTGACTCATGCTGTTACGGATTTGTCTGACTAAATAATCATTCAACGGTACTGCCGCAGCAATTTGCGTATCTTTGTGCTTACGGTAGTTTTCATGGGCGCGTACGGCTTCTAAAGTCAATTCGCTCATCGGTGAAGAAACTGTTTTGGCTTTTTGTACAGCTTCATCTAAAGTTTTGGCATTCCAAATTAAAGGTTTGACCGCTTGATTGGCTTTTTTGGCTTTCATCAGTTTGATACCGCGCACAATCATAATGGTCCAAGTGATGATGCTCATGAAGAGCAATAAGAAAAAAACACTGATCAGTACGGCATCACCTGATTCAAAAATTAATTTTAAATTCATAACTTTTTCCAAAAAATAATAACAAGTAACTAAATCAATATAAATTTATTATGCGGAGCATCCGTTTGGAGATTGCAGTATTGGCAATATGCCGGGTTAAATTTATTTAAAGATGGAATTTTACGGGTATGGTGAATTCAGTCCATCCTCTAGGTTTAAATCCACCTTTGCGTGCAGCATTTACAGCCGCTTTATCCAGGCGGACATAGCCGCTGCTCCGGGAGATTTTCACATCCACCACTTTTCCGCTGGGATCTACCAATACTTTAAGCATAACCGTGCCTTCTTCTCCGTTCTCCTCGGAAATTGGAGGGTAGGGTGGGCGAGGAATAGAACCTGTTGCCCGGGTGGGGTTGCCTCTACTGCTTCCGGCACCTGCCCCTCGGGTATCGCCATCACCGTGGCCGCTTCCGGTTTTGCTGCCGCTGCCTTCGCCTTTACCTAAGCCCCGACCATCACCGGTGCCGTCTGTCCCGCTGCCTTTACCTTGAATCTTAGAATAACCGGTGCCATCGCCTTTGCCGTCTTTGGCGGTAACTTTTCCGCCTGCAGAAGTGCTCTCGGAAGACGTATCAGTAGTTTTGGCAGCTGGCTTTTCAACCGGCTTTTCTACGGGTTTTTCAACAGATTTCGGTTGAGGTTCAGGCTTGGGTTTTTCAACGGGTTTGGGCTTGGGCGTTTCTTTGGCTTGTTTGATATCCGCCTGATCTTTTTTGGTGATCACAGGCTTGATTTCAGCCTTAGGTTGTTCTACTGGTTTGGGTTTAGGCTGGGGTTTGGCCTCAACTTTAGGTTTGGGCTTTTCCGGACGGGGCTGTTCAGCTTTTTCAGGTGCGGGCGCGCCTGAGCCTTCCGGTCTGCCGTCTCCGCCGCCGAAATCCCCCAAGTCGACAAATTCTATATGCTCTACCCCCATCTGCGCAGGCTTGGCGATTTGCCATGCCAAAAAGATCAACCATATATGCAATAAAGTGATCACTACAAAGGTGGTAGGCGTTAGTACACGTTCATTTTCCATAACGTTGAATGTTAATAGCAATTATTCCTGTTTGCAACCTATTTTTTGTACAATATAACGTATAGCAAAGCTTTTTTAACGTTTCACTATGTTTTGAAAGGAAATTTATAACTTATTAAATATG
>NZ_LGZA01000058.1:0-4912 GCF_001308005.1 Neisseria sp. 74A18 | reverse complement strand
ATATTAACCTTTGTTATATATTTTTATAAAAAAATAACGCAATCATTCCCGCTATCAGCGAAATTTAATATTTTTAGAATTTGCTATCCATGCTTGGAATATTTTAATGTTGCACGCAATTTGTTTTGTTTGATTCTTCTCATGAATAAATACGCAGTGAGCTGCTTTTTATGCTGGATAGTTTTGTAAGGATTTTAGGCTGTTTTAAACCTAGTAGAAATTTTTTACCACAAATATTAATGGAGTGAAGAGATATGCAACAACCGCACGAAGAATTACAAGACACGGACTTCAACTTAAGATATAGCCATAATATCATTGAGCATTTAGGTCTGAAACTCTATCAAAATAAGCCAACTAATGTTATAGCCGAGCTTATTTCCAACTCTTGGGATGCCGATGCTTCAAATGTATGGATTGATCTTAATTCTAATTATATTAGTGTCTTCGATGATGGGAAAGGCATGTCTGATGTTGAGCTTAAATATAATTATTTAGTTATTGGCAAAAAGAAAAGAAAAAAAGAAGAATTATCAAAACGTACAAAAAAAGATCGTACTGTAATGGGGAGAAAAGGGATTGGAAAACTTGCACCTTTTGGAATCGCTAAAAAACTGTCCCTTATTACCATATCCCAAGATAGTAAAAAATGCTATTGGATATCCTTAGATATTTCTCAAATGTTATCAGACATTGATAATGATACTGTGAATAATTTAGTCACCTATAAGCCCAAAATAATTTGCAATGGTTGTTCAATTGATGAAATTCCTCTTGGCGAAGACAAGTATGGATGTGTATCTCGTTTTCTAGAAAATATAAAGGAAAATCAACATGGTACCGCTGTTATTATGGAAGACCTATCATTAAAGAGAGCTATACCTATAGATTCACTTAAAAGTTCAATAGGACAACGTTTTACAGTCACTCTTCTTAATGAACATTTTACTGTTTATGTGAATGATGATGCTATTACTGAAAAAGATGCCTTACCAGAATTCTATTTCAGAATTCCTGAAAAAGGTGTAAAAGAGGAAACACTAACTTTTAATAACAAAGAGAGAAATATTAAGTATTGGGTTGGTTTTGTTGAAAAGGCTGATTGGCCACAGGATCAAGCTGGGATTGGTGTTTATGCTCATGGGAAAATTGCACAAGATAGGCCATTTGTCTTTGGTTTAAAAGGTAGGGAAATATGGACACGGTATATGTATGGAGTGATTGAAGCTGATTGGTTAGATGAATTAGATGAAGATATTGTTTCTACAGATAGAACAACTATTAATTGGAATCACGATGACACCCAAGAAGTATACAACTGGGGACAGCAACTTGCTGCTAAATGGATAAGCGAATATCAAAAATTTCAGCAAGCAAATAAGAAGGAGCAAATACAACACAAAATTCGTAATTTACCTCACGAGCTTAGAGTAACAAAGAGCGAGCAAGAAGCTATATCTAATATAGTATCTAGTATGAGTCCCAAGGTTCAAAAAGATGATGCTTTACAAACAGAAATCATTCATAAACTAACATCTGCATGGACTCACACACCTAGTCAAATAATAATTAAATCATTATGGGAAAAAGTAAAAAATACAGATGATGAAAGCGAATTTTTAAAAACGATAGATGAAATCAATAAGCATTTAGTCCCTGAAGCAATGTCATTATCTGTCATAGTTGCGAAACGGATTTTTGCTCTAACCAAGTTAGAGCAACTAGCAAAAACTGGCACAGAGCCACAATTACAAAATCTTCTTGAACAGTTTCCTTGGATTCTTGGATCGGATAAAGGAAAGGTATTTGCCAATGAGCAAATGAAAACAATTGCAAAAACGATCGCATTAAATGAACAAGCTCAAGCACATGGTTCAACTATCACACACTTAAAAGAACAACCTGATTCAGGTACACGACCTGATTTTACTGTATTTTCAGATACCAATAATAAGACAATTATTCTTATAGAACTAAAAAGCCCTCTTGTTGAGTTAGAGAGAAAGCATTATAACCAATTAGTTACTTATAAAGGATGGTTTCAAGATTATTTTCATGATGCAGATGTTTGCTGTTATTTAATTGGAAAAAATCCTAAGGAATGGCAAATGAAAAATACAGATACCCAAATTAATATTCTTTCTTGGCAAGATATTTGCATCCAATCTCGCAAAGACTATATAGAATTGCTCTCGTCTATGTTATATGGAATATCTGAGTTTTATGATGACGTAAGAATTCAAAGAGCTATAGAGTTTGGAGGGCCTGAATCTCTAGAACTACTGAAGCGAATATCAGATTCGAAGCCTGAGCTAAAGGAACTATTTGAAAAAATAGAAAAAAAATCAATAAAGGATTTAAAAAATGCTTAGTTCGATTGACTTATTTGCAGGTGGTGGCGGATTATCGGAAGGCTTAAAACAAGCAGGCTTCAGAATATGCTCTGCTGTAGAGAATAATGCACATGCAGCAGAAACATTTCGAGCGAACCATAAAGATGCTTATGTTTTTGAAAATGACATAAGATATATATCTGCTACAGAGCTGTTAAAGAGAAGTAATCTTTCAAAAGGTGAGTTAGATCTTTTAGTTGGATGCCCCCCCTGCCAAGGTTTTTCTACATTAACACAAAAATATAAACGAATAGATGAGCGCAATAGTTTAATTTCGGAAGTCAGTAGGCTTGTTGCAGATATTTATCCTAAAGCAATCATGATAGAAAATGTTCCAGGCTTGATGTATAAAGGTAAATTATATCTAGATAAATTTATCTCTGATATTGAAAAACTTGGATATATTGTGAATTTTAATGTCTTGCAAGTCGCTGATTATGGGGTACCTCAAGACAGAAAACGCTTTGTACTACTTGCAGGGAGAGGGTTTGAAATTAATATACCTCAAGCAACGCACTCTCGCTTAGGAACAGATGGTAAAAAACCATGGAATACTGTTAAAAGTGCCTTAGAAAATTTGGCTCCACCTATTTCACTTAAACACACTTATGAGAGTGGGGGACCCCAAAAATTCAATTGGAATGTCATTCGAGATTTGGCCGATATAAATTTAGAACGGCTAAAATATTTAAAACCGGGAGGTTCTCGATTTGATATACCAGATGAATTAAGACCAAAATGCCATAAAGGTAATAATAAAGGCTTTTCTAATGTATATGGTAGGATGGATTTCAACACAGTATCCCCCACTATTACAGGAGGCTGTACTGTTTTAAGTAAAGGAAGATTTGGACATCCTGTTGAGTTGAGGACTATTTCTGTTAGAGAAGCAGCAAGATTGCAAACGTTTCCGGATTCTTTTCAATTTGTATCAAATTCAATAGACCAAGTTTGCAGAATTATAGGAAATGCTTTACCTTGTGAATTCGCAAGAGTTATGAGTGAGGCCTGCAAAAAAGCTATAATATGTAATTAAAATTGACATTACCAATATAAAAAATCCAGCCGCAGCACATGAACATGTGCTGCGGCTGGATTTTTTGCTTTTGCTAATGCAAAGCGTATTGTTCCAACAGTTTAGGCGTATAATCAACACCAGTAAAATTATCTCAACAGGAGAACAGGTCATGTGTACATTGATGCAAAAAGACGCACTGATCGAATATGTGGCGTCGGTGCAAGCTTTGATTGCCCGCAAAACCCCGCGCACGGAAAATCGGACGGCAGATCAGCAAAGGATCGTGGAAATACGCAGCTTCCTTTATGATTCCGTTCCCGAAAATATTGATTTTCAGGCGATAGCGGATGAATGCAATGCGCTTTATCAGAAATATTCAACATTACCGAAGCCTCAATTGGAGGCTGCTGCATAGATGACAAAGCAAGAAGATGTTGCTTTTGAAATGATTTGAGACGGCTTGGTGTCTGAAACACAAGTCCGTCCTTCTTCTTTACCCAAAGGTTTTGTATTGGGCGGGCAACCCGGGGCGGGCAAATCCAACTTGGTTCAAAAAATCAGGGCGGAACCAACCGCAATCTTTTGATTATAAACGGTGACGAGTTTCGCCGCTACCATCCTGATTTTGAGGATATTCAGGCTCCATATGGCAAGAATGCTCCCAAATATACGGCCGCTTTTTCAGGAATGATGACAGAAAGGGTTATAGCAAAGGCTCTTGCTGAAGGATATAACGTGAGTGTCGAGGGTACTTTTCGCACAGCCGGAGACCTTTGCAAAACCCCACGCCAACAAACAGCCGGAACATTCTTCATCATGTTCCGGCTGTTTTTGCGTAAAAAGTAGACAAGCTACCCCTAAATTCCCCTTAAAGTGCCTCATTATGAGGCACTGCCTGCCTGTTCAGGCAGCAACAGACACACCTATCCTGTTGGCCGCCTTCAACAGGTTCACACACATTGCCTTCAGGTGGCTTTGCGCCCTCACTTTGCCCAACCCAAAATAGGCTGACCGGCCATAGCGGAATTTGCGGTGCAACGTACCAAAGCTTTGTTCCACCACATAGCGCACTTTCGCCAGCCGGCCGTTGCGGATTTTCTGCTCTTGGCTTAACGGGCAGCCACGGTGTGCTTTTTGCATGATGCCGTCTTTCAAGCCGCACGCTGCCAAATGTTGTCGGTTCTCCCGGCTGTCGTAGCCTTTATCCGCATAGACGGTGCTGCCTTCTGCGATGTCTGCCGGTAATGGCAGCAGGTGTTTGCACTCATGAGCATTGGCCGGGGTGATGTGCAGTTTCTCGATATAGCCGTCCGCATCGGTACGGGTGTGTTGTTTGTAGCCCGGATGGAAGCGGCCGTCTTTTTTGATCCACCCGGCATCCGGGTCTTTGCCGGGGGTGGTTTCGCCACAGACAACGCCTTCGTCATCCACTTCGATGGCCTGACGCTGTTTGCCGCCGGCCGTCTGAATAATGGTGGCGTCAACGATGGCGGCGGATGCT
>NZ_LGZA01000057.1:0-5031 GCF_001308005.1 Neisseria sp. 74A18 | reverse complement strand
AAATAAAATGAATTAAATAATTTAAAATTTTTCATTAAATAGCCACTCTTACAAATTATATTTTCTCCAAAATCAAAAATTTAAACTAATATGCCTATCATTGTCAATACAATTAAAATCTAACTCTAGATTTCATGGACAACGCTCGATTAATTCTAAGTATTTTTTTAGTACCTATCTCAAAATTTTCAACTTTATTTTTAGATAATTTTTGAAAAGATGAAAAAGATAAATTAGATTAGTTCAAATAATATTTTATTTTTCATTATAGTAGATACAATCTAAGTTAGATTACTCTATTTTTTTGAAATAAACTATTCTTTTTTCACCGTATTGAGCAGTATTATGAAAATATGAATCAGGATTACAGCTTATTTCAAAAACTTCTCCAAAAGCTGAGCTTTTATCCTTATTAAGTTTTTTTAGACTGCTTAAATATTTTTCACAATTTATTGAAATATCTCCATTCTTTTCAAAATTAAATGATATTATTTGATTTAAGGGATAAGTACTTCCTTCAGGAGAGTCACCTATTTTAATTTTATCAATTTCTGTCTTTTCCAAACTTGAAAAATCATAATTATTCATAAACATATGATATTCAATACCAGATACCATATGATTTTCAATGGTCATATAAGTAAAGGGATTAGTTTGATCTTTTACCAATTTTGACCAAGTAATTGTAGGGAACATATCTTCATCATAATAAATGAGAGAGTAAGTAATACCTATATCATTTTTGATATATAAATACATCCTTTCTTCATAAGGTTCTTGATTACTATCTAAAAAATAATTTCCATCAATTTTTAACGGCTTTAATTCATGACATATATTTTTATTTAAATTACATTTTTTGTATAGATAATATATACCATCAGCCAAACCATTTTTTATTTTGGATTTTGCTTTATTTTCATATGTAAGCAAATTGCTATCTTCTTTGCTAAGAAAAAAATATCCACAAAACAATAATATAAATAAAAATGATAAAGTCATTAATTTTTTCATATCTTTTCCAATTATTGATAAATTTCTAAATGAAATGCCTTTTCACCTTTATTATTACCAGGATACAATACTTTTGCAATCAACCCTTGATTAATTAATTGTTCGCAATGCTTGTAAAATAATTTTTGAGATTGAGTAGATGAAAGGCCATTAGATTTAATCCCTAAATCGATTACATTTAATCTTTTATATAGATCTTCCGATACACAATGACGAGACACTTTTTTTCCCTGTTTTTCAAATTCTAAAATTTTTTGCTCCATTTTTTTTAGGGTAACTTCCTTGTTTTCCCCAGCTGCTTTTCCTCTCTCTGCAATCTTAATAATTTTTTGACCAATTTCACCGTAAGTTGCTGTAGGATTGTACATTAATTCAGCTTGCTTTCTAGGAGTTCGAATTGTACTAGTAATTATCAATTGTTTTTTTTCTGCTAATGTTGCTAATTGTATTAGTACTTGTTTTGTTTTATCGCTAACAAGACTCCTATGATACTCAGTAAGGTTTTTAGCAAAAAGGATATTTATTTTTAAATTAGCATGTTTTTCTTCTCCAACCACCGTCAGAGGATTCCCGTTTTTCTCCGTGTGTGTATTCTTTTGCTTAACCGGATCCTGTTGCTGGGGCTTCTCATCTTTCTTTCTCTCCTGTGGTTTGCTTTGCTGCTTCTCCGTTTTCGCCGGTAACGGCGGTTTTGGTTTTGCTGCTTCCTTGGTTTGTTTTGCGGCCTGTACCGCCGTTGTAACCACGGTTTGACCGGCAGAACCCTTCGCAATCTGCACAGCAGTTGAATTTACGATAATTTTCCTTAGCGATACCGACTGCAAGCATCTGAAATAAGTCAGAGGGTTTCCTCTGTTTCCGAATCCGCATACGAAACCGACTAGCGCTTTGATTTTCAGACGGCCTTCACTATCGGTTTTCCTCGTACGTTCTTTATTACGATAAAAAATACTGAATTCGGCATTGGGTACGATTTTTCCCTTAGTATCAACCACAACAATATTGAACGTATGTACCGGTAAGGCAACTTCAACCGTTGTGTCTTTCAAATTTTCCGTTACGGTAAAAGACTTAACAGGCTGGAGGTTTCCTTCTCCTGCTACGCAAACCTGCACACTTTGTCCCGCTTCTGCAATAATATTTTTTGTGATTCCCTGGCTGTCTGTTATATGCTGTTTAGGCTTGCCTTTATAAACTAAGGTAAATTTAACATTACTGATAGGTTTTTTAGTATCTCCTTCCAATATAGCAATATTAAAATTAATATCTTTATTAGTTTCAACCAGCGTTTGTTGTTGTTCTTCTTTTTTCTCTTGTACAGCCTCTTGCTTTTTAGCCTCAGGTTTACCTTTTTCAGCTAACGGGGCACTTATTTTCAAATCAGAAGCCACTATATTAAACGGCTGAATTTGATCGGCCTTTTGAGTAATATCTTCACTTTTTCTGCCGTCGATTTCCAAAGTAATTTTGGCACCCGGATGTCTCACAATAACAGGCAACTCACCATCTGCATCTGTTTTATGTTCTATCTTGAATTGGCTGTTGGTGTGCTTCCCTTCATATGAACTTAATATTGTTACGTGTTTGCCTTCTATAGGTAATCCACTTGGATCTTTCAAACCAATCCGTATCTTACGTTTACAGCAACTTTCCATATCATAATGAGCAAATAAATCAATGTAATGGCTGATATGCACACCATTTCCGTCAAATTCTTTATGGTTTTTTCCTGTGCTTTTGTTGATTTTCAAGTTGCCGGGTACATTTAAAAAAGACGCCAATCCTCCCAGTCCGACCAAATGGCAACCTGCGATGCAACCTGATTCCGTAATTTCAATACCCTTAACAATTTTTCCGTAATATTCATTTAAGCCGGTAGCACGTAATCTTTTACACCACAAATCTATGGATAAATTAATAGCTGCGATCTGAATTTGACGTGATGACCTAAAAGCTTCTAGTGAAGTTGCACCGTTTTTACCCGTCCATTGCCCGTCTCTTGTTTTATAGCCGATGTCTATAAGAGCAGGAGTTCCGTATTGAAACAAACCCACATATCCATGATCATTAATTACCCTAATAGGGTATTCATTGAAAGTATCATCTTTGTTTAAATCTGCAGAACTCTCCCTTCTCGCCAACGCAAAGATAAATCCTTCCCTATTGGAATTATAAGCAATTCCTTCTACCGGTTTATTGGTTCGCATAATTTATCTGATTTCCTCTTAATTTCCGAAATTTTTATAATCTTCCAATAAATCATCTTTTTGGTTATAAGTTGAATAGGGGACGTTATTATCGTCCACCGGTGCCGCCAAACATTTTGCTCTAGGTTGAAGCTCCAAGAATTTATCTAATATGGATTTAAGTTCGATATCTTTTTTATTTGCAAAGGCACTTGCTACAAATTGACATTCAAACGTAAAGTGAACGCCATAGGCATTTTTATAATTTGGCGGATAAATTACAGTTAATTGTGAGCGATCTTTTGTATTGAATACATAATTTATGGTGTAGACTTTTCCGTTCTTTTTCCCTTGATCACAAGCATAAGTATATTGTTCAATAGACTTATTTTGATTAAACTTTACTTTTTTCCAAACCTTACGCAACATAATGTTGGCATCTGTACCTCTTTTCATATAATAGAGATCTGTATTTCTTATATTTCCACAGTCTGTATCAAAAAAATGAACAATCTGTTTGTCATTGGTTGTTATTGTGATCTCATTGTTTTTTGCAGCATAGGAATAAGATGTAAAAACCGCCAATAAAACAGTCAAAATTAATTTATTTTCCATATTTAATTTCCAAAATTGTTAAAGTCTTCTATTAAATCGTCTATATCTAAACCATCGTCGATATCTTCTTGATAATCTTGTTCGTCTTCTGCACCACAACAGCATTCATCGTGCAAATCACAATGTCTTTCTTCTGTTAAACGCCATTTGCCGTCTTCCGTCAACTTTCCGATAATAGCTATTTCAATTTCATCTTGTGTATCACCAAAGAATCTTGACGTTCTGCCATCATGATCTAATTTTTGGAAAGTTTCGGAGTTTTGGCCTCTGTGAATAACTTGATAACTTAATCCTTGCTCCAAAATATCTTTTGAGAATATATGACTGAAATCAAAACGACGACTATATATACCTGTTGTAGGCAATAAAGGTGTTTTCACATTCACACTACTCGGCCCCATCACCTGAAACCCCGCACACTTCACCCACACCATTTTCGGACAGCCCAGTTCGATGTTGCCGTCTTTAATCTTGATGTACGCCCCGCCGCTGGTCAGCAGGATTTCGTCTTTGGCCGCTACTATTACTTTCCCCGCGCTGCTGGTGATGGTGGTGTCTTTGAGGGCATTGATCTGCATCTCGTCGTTCTGTGCTTGTATCTCTACTTTGCCCTGATTGGCCTGTAACTTCGCGCCGCTGCTTTGGGCAAACAGGTTGACGCTCTCTACTGCATGGGCGGTAAAGTTGCTGCCGGCGCTGATGTCGGTGTCGCCGCCGCTGATGTGGTGGATGTGTTGGCCGGCGGTGTGCAGTTGGTTTTGCGGGGTGGCGCTGGCGATGCCGTCGGGGGCGGATTGGATGATGCCGGCGCGTTGCAGCTGTTTGAGGCTGTCTTTCAGACGGCCTGCCTGTGCTTCGGCTTCGGTGGCTTCGTTTTGGGCGGTTTGCGCGGCTTTGTTGAGGCTTTTGGCTAAGGAGATTGCCTGCTCGAGTTGGGCAATAGCGGCATCCATATCCAACACCTGTCCTGCCGCCTGATGCTGGGCATCGGTGCTGATGAACAAACCCTTACCCGCTCTCAACGCACCCCAGCTGTCGGTACGCAGCTCGAAGCCTTCGCCGTTGTCGCCGCGTTTTTGTCTTTGGCTGTCGACGATATGGCCGAGGTTGAGTTGGGTTTTGCCGTATTCGGTCGCCAGTTTGATGTGTTCCTGACCCTGTTTGTCTTCCATCCGTAGTTTGTTGTTCGCCCAAGTGCGGATGACGTTACGGGTGT
>NZ_LGZA01000056.1:0-5970 GCF_001308005.1 Neisseria sp. 74A18 | reverse complement strand
CAGATTACCGATAAGTGTGAGTGTCTTAGGCCTCACACTGCGACAAAAACAGACGAGACAAGATTATATCATTGTCAGTCGGTTTCTTTGAAGCAGACCAGAAGTTAAAAAGTTAGAGATTGAACATAAGAGTTTGATCCTGGCTCAGATTGAACGCTGGCGGCATGCTTTACACATGCAAGTCGGACGGCAGCACAAAGAAGCTTGCTTCTTGGGTGGCGAGTGGCGAACGGGTGAGTAACGCATCGGAACGTACCGAGTAGTGGGGGATAACTGTCCGAAAGGATGGCTAATACCGCATACGCTTTGAGAAGGAAAGCGGGGGATCTTCGGACCTCGCGCTATTCGAGCGGCCGATGTCTGATTAGCTGGTTGGTGGGGTAAAGGCCTACCAAGGCGACGATCAGTAGCGGGTCTGAGAGGATGATCCGCCACACTGGGACTGAGACACGGCCCAGACTCCTACGGGAGGCAGCAGTGGGGAATTTTGGACAATGGGCGCAAGCCTGATCCAGCCATGCCGCGTGTCTGAAGAAGGCCTTCGGGTTGTAAAGGACTTTTGTCAGGGAAGAAAAGCTTGAGGCTAATACCCTTGAGTGATGACGGTACCTGAAGAATAAGCACCGGCTAACTACGTGCCAGCAGCCGCGGTAATACGTAGGGTGCGAGCGTTAATCGGAATTACTGGGCGTAAAGCGGGCGCAGACGGTTACTTAAGTCAGATGTGAAATCCCCGGGCTCAACCTGGGAACTGCGTTTGAAACTGGGTGGCTAGAGTATGTCAGAGGGGGGTAGAATTCCACGTGTAGCAGTGAAATGCGTAGAGATGTGGAGGAATACCGATGGCGAAGGCAGCCCCCTGGGATAATACTGACGTTCATGCCCGAAAGCGTGGGTAGCAAACAGGATTAGATACCCTGGTAGTCCACGCCCTAAACGATGTCAATTAGCTGTTGGGGCACTTGATGCCTTAGTAGCGTAGCTAACGCGTGAAATTGACCGCCTGGGGAGTACGGTCGCAAGATTAAAACTCAAAGGAATTGACGGGGACCCGCACAAGCGGTGGATGATGTGGATTAATTCGATGCAACGCGAAGAACCTTACCTGGTCTTGACATGTACGGAATCCTCCAGAGACGGAGGAGTGCCTTCGGGAGCCGTAACACAGGTGCTGCATGGCTGTCGTCAGCTCGTGTCGTGAGATGTTGGGTTAAGTCCCGCAACGAGCGCAACCCTTGTCATTAGTTGCCATCATTAAGTTGGGCACTCTAATGAGACTGCCGGTGACAAGCCGGAGGAAGGTGGGGATGACGTCAAGTCCTCATGGCCCTTATGACCAGGGCTTCACACGTCATACAATGGTCGGTACAGAGGGTAGCCAAGCCGCGAGGTGGAGCCAATCCCACAAAACCGATCGTAGTCCGGATTGCACTCTGCAACTCGAGTGCATGAAGTCGGAATCGCTAGTAATCGCAGGTCAGCATACTGCGGTGAATACGTTCCCGGGTCTTGTACACACCGCCCGTCACACCATGGGAGTGGGGGATACCAGAAGTAGGTAGGGTAACCGCAAGGAGCCCGCTTACCACGGTATGCTTCATGACTGGGGTGAAGTCGTAACAAGGTAGCCGTAGGGGAACCTGCGGCTGGATCACCTCCTTTCTAGAGAAGAAGAGGTCGCGGGCACTCACACTTATCGGTAAACTGTGAAATTAAAGATGCGTTTGAATTTTTGCATGCTTGAAGTTTGGGTGTGCAAAGACAAGAGACCTTGGGTTTGTAGCTCAGCTGGTTAGAGCACACGCTTGATAAGCGTGGGGTCGGAGGTTCAAGTCCTCCCAGACCCACCAGACATTCTCAAAGCGAAAGTAATCGGTATCGATACTTGGTTAAGAGTATGGGGGCATAGCTCAGTTGGTAGAGCACCTGCTTTGCAAGCAGGGGGTCATCGGTTCGATCCCGTTTGCCTCCACCAAAACTACGCCAAAAAGACTTTACAAATTAAAGTAAGCTGCTAGAATGCGCAGCTCGTTTTAATTTGCAAAGTTTAACCGTAAGCGGATAAACAGACGCATTGATCTTTAACAAATTGGAAAGCCGAAATCAACAAACAAAGACAATGTCGGCTTACCGTAACAGGTAAGCCACAGTATTTGGGTGATGATTGTATCGACTGAACTGTGAAACACAAAAGGCACAGTTCGGTACACAACAAGCAGTAAGCTTTGTCAGAGTAGAGTCTTCAAGTTGGGTAGGTAGTCAACGCCGAAACAACGAAGTCAGAGAGGTTCTTGAAATGATAGAGTCAAGTGAATAAGTGCATCAGGTGGATGCCTTGGCGATGATAGGCGACGAAGGACGTGTAAGCCTGCGAAAAGCATCGGGGAGCTGGCAATAAAGCTATGATCCGGTGATGTCCGAATGGGGAAACCCACCGTATTAATACGGTATCCTAAACTGAATACATAGGTTTAGAGAAGCGAACCCGGAGAACTGAACCATCTAAGTACCCGGAGGAAAAGAAATCAACCGAGATTCCGTAAGTAGTGGCGAGCGAACGCGGAGGAGCCTGTATATGATAGCTGTTGAGATAGAAGAACAAGCTGGGAAGCTTGGCCATAGTGGGTGACAGCCCCGTATTCGAAATTTCATCAGTGGTACTAGGTATACGACAAGTAGGGCGGGACACGTGGAATCCTGTCTGAATATGGGGGGACCATCCTCCAAGGCTAAATACTCATCATCGACCGATAGTGAACCAGTACCGTGAGGGAAAGGCGAAAAGAACCCCGGGAGGGGAGTGAAATAGAACCTGAAACCTGATGCATACAAACAGTGGGAGCCTATTAATTGGGTGACTGCGTACCTTTTGTATAATGGGTCAACGACTTACATTCAGTAGCGAGCTTAACCGGATAGGGGAGGCGTAGGGAAACCGAGTCTTAATAGGGCGATGAGTTGCTGGGTGTAGACCCGAAACCGAGTGATCTATCCATGGCCAGGATGAAGGTGCCGTAACAGGTACTGGAGGTCCGAACCCACGCATGTTGCAAAATGCGGGGATGAGCTGTGGATAGGGGTGAAAGGCTAAACAAACTCGGAGATAGCTGGTTCTCCCCGAAAACTATTTAGGTAGTGCCTCATGTATCACTTCCGGGGGTAAAGCACTGTTATGGCTAGGGGGTCATTGCGACTTACCAACCCATGGCAAACTAAGAATACCGGAAAGTGCAATCATGGGAGACAGACAGCGGGTGCTAACGTCCGTTGTCGAGAGGGAAACAACCCAGACCGCCAGCTAAGGTCCCAAATGATAGATTAAGTGGTAAACGAAGTGGGAAGGCCCAGACAGCCAGGATGTTGGCTTAGAAGCAGCCATCATTTAAAGAAAGCGTAATAGCTCACTGGTCGAGTCGTCCTGCGCGGAAGATGTAACGGGGCTCAAATCTATAACCGAAGCTGCGGATGCACCTAGTGCATGGTAGGGGAGCGTTCTGTAGGCCGATGAAGGTGACTTGAGAAGGTTGCTGGAGGTATCAGAAGTGCGAATGTTGACATGAGTAGCGATAAAGCGGGTGAAAAGCCCGCTCGCCGAAAGCCCAAGGTTTCCTACGCAACGTTCATCGGCGTAGGGTGAGTCGGCCCCTAAGGCGAGGCAGAAATGCGTAGTCGATGGGAAACGGGTTAATATTCCCGTACTTGATTCAAATGCGATGTGGGGACGGAGAAGGTTAGGTTAGCAAGCTGTTGGAATAGCTTGTTTAAGCCGGTAGGTGGAAGACTTAGGCAAATCCGGGTCTTTTTTAACACCGAGAAGTGATGACGATTGTCTACGGACAAGAAGTAACCGATACCACGCTTCCAGGAAAAGCCACTAAGCTTCAGTTTGAATCGAACCGTACCGCAAACCGACACAGGTGGGCAGGATGAGAATTCTAAGGCGCTTGAGAGAACTCGGGAGAAGGAACTCGGCAAATTGATACCGTAACTTCGGGAGAAGGTATGCCCTTTGATGTGAAAGACTTGCTCTGTAAGCATTGGAGGGTCGCAGAGAATCGGTGGCTGCGACTGTTTATTAAAAACACAGCACTCTGCTAACACGAAAGTGGACGTATAGGGTGTGACGCCTGCCCGGTGCTGGAAGGTTAATTGAAGATGTGCAAGCATCGGATCGAAGCCCCAGTAAACGGCGGCCGTAACTATAACGGTCCTAAGGTAGCGAAATTCCTTGTCGGGTAAGTTCCGACCCGCACGAATGGCGTAACGATGGCCACACTGTCTCCTCCCGAGACTCAGCGAAGTTGAAATGGTTGTGAAGATGCAATCTCCCCGCTGCTAGACGGAAAGACCCCGTGAACCTTTACTGTAGCTTTGCATTGGACTTTGAAGTCACTTGTGTAGGATAGGTGGGAGGCTTAGAAGCAGAGACGCCAGTTTCTGTGGAGCCGTCCTTGAAATACCACCCTGGTGGCTTTGAGGTTCTAACCCAGGTCCGTTATCCGGATCGGGGACCGTGCATGGTAGGCAGTTTGACTGGGGCGGTCTCCTCCCAAAGAGTAACGGAGGAGTTCGAAGGTTACCTAGGTCCGGTCGGAAATCGGACTGATAGTGCAATGGCAAAAGGTAGCTTAACTGCGAGACCGACAAGTCGAGCAGGTGCGAAAGCAGGACATAGTGATCCGGTGGTTCTGTATGGAAGGGCCATCGCTCAACGGATAAAAGGTACTCCGGGGATAACAGGCTGATTCCGCCCAAGAGTTCATATCGACGGCGGAGTTTGGCACCTCGATGTCGGCTCATCACATCCTGGGGCTGTAGTCGGTCCCAAGGGTATGGCTGTTCGCCATTTAAAGTGGTACGTGAGCTGGGTTTAAAACGTCGTGAGACAGTTTGGTCCCTATCTGCAGTGGGCGTTGGAAGTTTGACGGGGGCTGCTCCTAGTACGAGAGGACCGGAGTGGACGAACCTCTGGTGTACCGGTTGTGACGCCAGTCGCATCGCCGGGTAGCTAAGTTCGGAAGAGATAAGCGCTGAAAGCATCTAAGCGCGAAACTCGCCTGAAGATGAAACTTCCCTTGCGGTTTAACCGCACTAAAGAGTCGTTCGAGACCAGGACGTTGATAGGTCGGGTGTGGAAGCGCAGCAATGCGTGAAGCTAACCGATACTAATTGCTCGTGAGGCTTGACTCTATCATTTGAAGAACTTTGAAAGACGTGTTCTGAAAAATAAAGCTTACATCAGTCTTGAAGACGATACACATCACAGTTGATTGAATAATAAGCGGAAGAGTTCTTCCCTAACGGCTTTCCCGATTTGTACAGTTTACGTCTGGCGGCCATAGCGAGTTGGTCCCACGCCTTCCCATCCCGAACAGGACCGTGAAACGACTCAGCGCCGATGATAGTGTGGATACCCATGTGAAAGTAGGTCACTGCCAGACACTTATTCCGAACCCCTGATATTGCATATATCAGGGGTTTTTTGCTGACTGGGGGAAGGCTTGTTTGCCGCACCTATGGTTTTACAGGCATAGGGCAAAAAAAGGTTTATTTGCGGTAGTGTTCCGTCTCGTGATGAAAGGGGATGTTGCCCGGTTGCGACAATATCCGGCTTCTGTATTGTTACTTTGGTTATTAGTATTTGAAGGGGCGGGCTAATCTGTTTATGATGGTTGGCCGCCCACAAAGGTGCTGCAAAATCTGCGGCAACGGACGGGGCGTTTCAAACACATTCGGAATAAGGAGCATTATTGTGAAAACATATATGAAACGATTTTATGCAGGGGTATCGGCTATGTTGTTGTCGGCGCTGTCGCTGGCGGCGGTGAATATCAATACGGCAACGGAGGAGGAGTTGAAGGCTCTGCCGGGTATCGGCCCGTCGAAGGCGGCGGCGATTGTGGCCTACCGTCAGCACAACGGCCAGTTCAAGAGTGTGGACGATTTGAAGAACGTGAAGGGTATCGGCGA
>NZ_LGZA01000055.1:0-6746 GCF_001308005.1 Neisseria sp. 74A18 | reverse complement strand
GAGAGGCTGTGCC
This sequence comes from Neisseria sp. 74A18, assembly GCF_001308005.1. Taxonomy (NCBI): domain Bacteria; kingdom Pseudomonadati; phylum Pseudomonadota; class Betaproteobacteria; order Neisseriales; family Neisseriaceae; genus Neisseria; species Neisseria sp. 74A18. The sequence goes on along the minus strand of NZ_LGZA01000055.1, from coordinate 6,733 downwards.
ATTGGCCGAGCAGGACGGCTTTGAACATGGAGAGCAAAGGATAGGCGGGACGGCCGCCGTTGTCGCGCACGTAGCGGGTTTTGCGGCCGGCGAGGTATTGTTCGATGGGTGTCCAGTCAAGAATACGGTCGAGTTTGATGAGTGGGAAGCGGTCGAGATGTTTTTCGATGTGGTTGAGGGCATCGGTGTGTAAAAAGCTGCTCATGAACAAAATCCTCTAAATTCTCGGAGTTTGATGTGAGTGGGAATTTAGAGGATTTTTGAGGGTTTTGCAAAGGTCTCAGCCGACATGCCGATGAAAACGCTAGATGATATGCGCCGCCACGGTTATGAAACGGCCGTCTATATCCAAACTACACCGACAGAAGTGAGCTGGCAAAGCACACTCGAGCGATACGAACAAATGGATAGTTTACCCCTATTATTTTCACACCCTTTTCCCTGCATCTAGGGTCAGAGCAAAGAAACTCAAATCTTTTATAAGGTGCTCCTCCTCTCATAGATTCTTCATGAGCACGGTCAATGTCTACTACATCTCCCAATTCAACGCAGTATGCTTCTGTAATTTTAACTTTTCTCATGCGTCAACCTCATTATTGTTTCTAAAGGATAATTGATAAATAACTTTTAAATACTCAATAAAGAAATACTTCATATACCCTATTCTAATTTTCCTTTTAAATATTCTGTTATCTGATCATAGTTTCGTACTACTCTAAAATTTGGGGAAGCCATCAACAAAGCCTGTTGAGAAGGATTAAACAAAAAGCCATCATCTGCGTAGTCAAGCATAGTGAAATCATTAAAAGTATCGCCTATCGCAATAGAATAAGCATTCCGCTTCTCTTTTAATATTTGTTCCAAGACTTCATATTTCCCTTTCTCTCGCATATAAATCGCGTCAGTAATATATCCTGATTCATCACATGTGAAATGGTTAGGATAAATATTACATACTTCCAAATTTTTAACACTATCCCCAATAATTTCCAAAAAGGCGTCAGTAACAATATAAATGTCAAAATGCATTTTTTGTAAGGATTTTACAAAGTCCAAGGCACCATCTAGTAGCTTAATTTGTTTGGATAACGTGGATAGATGTTGCAATTGAACATTGTTTTTTTTCAGTATTTTGATTCTTTCACTAACCAATTTTTTAAAATCAGGTTCTTCTCTAGTAGTTTTGCCCAACTCCGGCAATCCAAGCTTGTGTGCATAAATTTCCCAAATTTCGGGATACAGTACCCCTTCCAAGTCTAAAAAAGCAAAACGTTCCATAATATTTTCTCCTTGTTTAATTTCGCTCAAAACGGTTTAATTTCGCTCAAAACGGAATTGATGAAAATATCAGCATTCCACCCAGCAAAATTAAAATTACTCCGATAAAACGGTTAACATATTTCTGTTTTTGCAATAATCTATTTCTAATTAATGGGCTGGATAACACCTCCGCTACAAATACAAACCAAATTAGATGTGCAATAGACATAAATGCCCCATACCCTAATTGGATGTAAATAGAAGTGGTTGGTTTTACTATTTGAGTAAACGTACTCAATACAAATAGAGTTGTTTTGGGATTTAAAGCATTTGTTACAAAACCATTTTTAAATGCTTCAATATCACTAAGTGTCTTTGATGAGGCATTTAAATCCACGGTTACGTTGTGATGATTAAATGTTTTAAATCCAATATAAACTAAATAAATTGCGCCCAATATCTTTATAAAATGAAACAATGTAGGAAATTTGAGCAACAATATGCTGACACCTAGAAGTGTGTAACCTACATGGATCCAAACGGCAGAAGCTATACCTAAAGATGTCAATACTCCTGCTCTCCTGCCATGTAGATAACTGTTTCTAGTGACCATGGCGAAGTCCCCACCGGGACTGATAACCGCAAGTATGGTAATTAAGGCTACGGCTATGAGTTCTTGCATGACTTAATCCGTTTCTTTAAAGGTGATAACTAATATATCTCTATATGCTTCTCCTTCAATTGCTGAATGTTTGTAGACAGGAGATACACCGTGGAATACTTTTGTATCATCTACAATAGCGATATCTAAAGTATCCATTAAGGTAAATTGTGCTAATGGTTGTTTATCTAAATCGTAAATTGTCGTTTCTCCACCTTGAACGTTATTTCTTTTAACCATAGCCATTAAAACGTATGAAACGCCATCACGATGGATACCTTCGGGCGTGGATAATCCGATAACACCTTCTTTAGCTTTTATACGGAACTGATGAACCTCAATAAAATAGTTTGTAGGTTTAAGCCCTGAAAATAGTAGGTAGCCAAATTTCATCAATCCCTCAAACACCTCATTTTTTAACACTTGTTCAGGGATTTCTTTAAAGTATCTAGCTACATCTCCATTTAGCTCATTGCAATATTTTGTTTGGAAATGTGGTTGGTACGGTAATAGGCACACCGAATTGTCGGATACCGACGAAGCAAAAACCGCATGTGTTCTTTCACGATATTTACCTCCATCAGCCATGAAAGTGTTTTCTTCTAAATTGAACCAAGTGTTGATAAATTCATTTATTGATTCTTTAGAAGGATAATGCAGTAGAATCTCTCCGATAATCTGTCTTGCTTGTTCTGAAGGAATGTGTGAGAAATAGTTACTTTTAACTTGCTCTTTGATGGTTTCAATAGATGAAGAGTTCGATTTAATATTTTGATATATCATAATAATTCCTCGCTTTAAAATTGTGTGAGCCATTATGTACGAAGAATTTTGCTCCAAAATTTAAACTAAAAAAATCGAATTATTATCTTTTCATGTGTGAGATTATGGAAAATATTAGACGATTACCACTTAATGCACTTAAGTTTTTTTATTTCGTTGGAAAATATGGAAGTCTAGTTGCCGCTTCGCAGCAACTTCATGTAACACATGGTGCAGTAAGCAAGCAATTGAAGCTTCTAGAAGAGCACCTGAATGAAACATTATTTATTAAGCAAGGCCGCAATCTCCGACTTTCTTCTGCAGGATTAATATTGTATGAATCCTGCCAGTACATTTTTTCAGAACTCCAAAGCACATTAACTAAATTAGATCATGGTAAAGATAAAGATTTGGTGGTTTCGTGCGAACCTACTTTGGCGATGAGATGGTTAATTCCTAGAATTACTCGCTTCCCAAAGGAGTTCGGCTTTAATGTGGTAATTTTAGCTGCTGGAGGGAACGTAGATTTTCATCATCAAAAGATTGATGTAGCTATACGGCGAAATGACTTTTCATGGCCCAAAACAATTTATTCGGAATTGTTGTGTAATGAAAGAATGGGGCCGGTACATATCCCTTCACTTTCTACGGATGCAAAAAAGTTGCATACATACACACGCCCTCATGCATGGAAAGATTGGGAGAAATGTCATAGAAATAAATTTTCATGTAAAGAAAATATGTTTTTTGAACACTTTTATCTATCCATTCAAGCTGCAATCGCAGGACTGGGAATCGCTATGGCTTCTGAGCTGATGGTCGAAGACGAAATAAAGCAAGGAATATTAATCGCACCTTATGATTTCAAGGAGGATGGATCTGGATATTATTTGCTATCAGAGATAGCTTTTGAAACTGATTATCGCAGAATTAAATTTTTATCTTGGTTGCGAGAACAAATGAATGATTTTATTGGGGAGTAGCATACATTAATCATAAATAAGAAAAAAATGATGATAATTCCCGCAGGAGGGGGCAAGTCGGGCTTGGGCTTGCCGGTTGCGTAGGTTGCCGCAGGTGCCGGAGCGGTCGGCATGGTCAAGTCCGGCTTGGGGGCGTGGGGACGTTTCGGGCGGAGGTACGGAGCCGGGAACGGGGCTGCTGCGGGCTGGATTTTGACAAACGGGTTTCCCATCTGCCATATTCAGGCCGTCTGAAACCGTCTCTTTCAGACGGCCTGCTACATCAAAAATTAAAGATTACTTGCTCGATTGTCCACCAAGTTTTAGGGTAGGCTTCCCTAAATTCTTCAACTTTCCATAGATTTTCTTCATCATCAATCCCTGAATCATAAATAAATTTTCCATCAGAGCCTATAAAATGTGTTGCTCTTATACAACCATTTCTTATACTGGCCTCTACATTGGCGATATTTTCTAGCATCAGCAGATTAGTTAAGGCTACTGTGTCTAGCCTTGTATTGGGTGGAAAATCCCCTTTCAGGCAGTCTGAAAACAGCTTGTCATACGTTGTGCGGGGTAACAATGCAAACGTGTCCGTCATAGTTCCGACACCATAATCCTCACATGTTTGAGCCAGTAAGTCGTAAGTAAAATCGGAACTGCCTTTTAAGGCCGAAGCAAAAATTTCTATACAATCGTCCGCGGTTAAACCATCGTTTAAACTGTCCATATCACGCCACATCGTCATAAATACTTCCCGAATTTGCTTCGGGTGAAGTTCTGATATTTGAGTGAGAATGTGGTCAACATTGTTTATTTCCATTGTTCCGCCTCCATAACTTCTTCAACGTTTTGAATCCCTTTCGCTGCAATCTCTTTTTCAAACCATGTAGCGGGGTTTACATAAAAATCAGACGGAAAATCCAACTCAACATTAAAATCAATATTGGTATTCCGCCAAAACCAATGGGCGGCAATATCGAGTGCACCGTAAAAACAGATTTCCAAACAGCATCCCATCAGCGCATATTCAAACGAGCCGCTAATACTCCGTATAGAAGCCTCCATATAGACTTTGACCATTTTTCGGCTTTCGCCCGCCGCTAATAGCATTCGGTGCAGACTGCAATAAAGGTCTATATCAAAAGTTATGGTTAAGTCCCGATAATATTCGCTCAAACAGTCCAACTCTTCATCCGTGCAGCCGATATAGTCAAGCTCGCTATCCAATTCGGCCACCATCAGGCGGCTGCCGTCATTTCTGTATTCAAACCGATATTTCATTTCTATTTCCTTTTTTAAACGGTCAAAATAAAACAAGCTGTTCCTCAAGCGTAAACATGCGCTGCGGAATTACCGTAATCGGATTTTCTGTGCTTTCTGCGGCTCCTTTCTTGTCGGCGGATATTCTGTCCGCCATTGCCTGACCGAAGCCGCCGAGTATCCAATCGGCCGTACACCAAGCCGCCCAAAATTCGTTCGTCAAACTGTTGCCATGCACGATTTTGGCGGGGATACGGTAAAGCTGGCATTGGATAAAACATATCCAAACGCACAAGGCATCAATATCAATTCCGATAGCGGCCATGTGCTGTGCAGGTGTGTAGCCAAGTGAACAGACGTTTTCGGCGAAAGCAATCACGTTCGCCCCACTTCCGCAGGTAGGCTCTAAAACGCTTACAAATGGCTCGGTTTTCAGCTTTTCGGCCAAATCCTGATTAACAATGGCCGCCATCAGTTTACTGATGTTGTAGGGCGTAAAATATTGCCCGCTGTTTGGGTTGCCCAAACCTAAATCCATATACAGGCAGCCTAAAATATCGGCAAATAAGCCCTGTTCTCTGTGGCTATGGGTTTCAACAATCAATAAGCCCAGTATTTCTGCAAACCGCTTAAAATCACTTTCCGAATACTGTTTGCGGATTTCGTGGTAACGGTTTTCCCGTTGCACCCATCTATCGTCAAATACGTATTGGTTAATCAATACAATGGCGGCCACTTCGACAAAATCCCTAAATAAATCTGCAACCCGATAGGCAGCACCGAACGACTGAAACAATCTGACAATCTCTTTATTGATGTCGGCCATACCGTTTAATCTCCGTTGTGTCGTTCAGACGGCCTCAACAGGCCGTCTGAAACATGGTTAACGATTACCACCAACTGTTATAAAAGACTGCCAAGCCGTTTGCTATGGCTTCGCGGGCGGCTGCAATAAATTTCTTGGTCTCTTCTATGTCTTCGGGGTACACCTCTTCTCCGCCGAAGAAAAAGCCCGGCGTATATTCCAATTCGTTGTTGTCCAACGCCTGCTCCAACCGTACCAAGTCCGCTAACTCCAGCCTTACCGTGCGGCAGTTAAACACTTCGTCTTGCCCGCCTTTTTCTCTGTAAAGCTCTTCCATCCAACCATGCAGATGATTGAATTTGCGCCAATAGGCAATATCGGTTAGCTGCGCTTGCTCGCGCTCTTCATCAGTTTTTGGCATCACATCGGTTTGTCGGTCGCCCGCAAACTCGGCACGCATGGTGTAGCCGTACATGTCCAATCCCATAGTCATTCCTTTCATGTTAAATAATTAACAACACACAACCATCGGGGGCGGTCGCCGCCGTGTTGTGATGTCGTTAAAAATTTCAAAGCGCAAAAAGTCCAGACTGGCTTTGTGCGGCTTTCATCTTTGTCCGGTGCGCCCTTAGCGGCGTGGTGGAAAAGGTGGAAGACGTGCAAAGACACTCGTCTTGGTCTGGACTTTTTGCGCTTTGAAATTTAGACATCTAGAGACAACACGGCGGCGACCGCCCCCGATGGTTGTTTTATGGGACAGCCGCTTGCGGCGTTTCCGCCTTTTGGCGGAATTTTTAAAAACGCTTTGGGGCGTTTTTTGGCACTCGTTGCCTATCCTGCGTCTAGTTTGAAAATGGGTTTATTGGGGAAGTTTTTCGTTTTTAGCAGGGGTGAGGTACGCGTGGACTTAGATATTGACGTTTATTTTGAATATTTGCGTATTATGTAGTATTTTTTTCTATTTTAATTGTGTATTTAAAGTATTAACTTAAATTTTTTTGCATTTAATAAGTATATGAA
>NZ_LGZA01000054.1:0-6799 GCF_001308005.1 Neisseria sp. 74A18 | reverse complement strand
TAGATTGGAACAATGCGCTCAAAACGGAAATGCTTCAAGCCAATATAATCTAGGGGCGCGTTATTTAAATGGTTTGGAAGCCCCTAAGGACTTAAATAAAGCTTTTTATTGGACAGAAAAAGCAGCGCAACAAGGTTATCCTGCTGCTGAATCTAATTTAGGATGGCTTTATTCTATTGGTGCTGGAACAGAAAAAGATAACGCCAAAGCTTTTGAATGGACAGAAAGAGCAGCAAAAAAAGGAAATATTCTTGCCTATGTAAACTTGGGCTATTTTTATAGTTATGGTATTGGTGTTCCTGTTGATTGGGAAAAAAGTACCCAATATTATCAATTAGCAGCCACACACAATATTCCAATAGCTTATCAAAATTTAGGGATGGCATATTTCTACGGGAAAGGTGTTGAGCAAAATACAGGGAAGGCTATAGAGTTAACAAATAAAGCTATCGAAGGTGGTAGTAAAGAGGCTCTATATAATTTAAGTAGAATGTATTTATCAATCAATAAAGAAGATGAAGCTGCTGCCATGCTAAGGCAAGCTGCGAATATAGGAATTCCCAAGGCACAAGCAGAGTTAGCTAGTTTATTATCAAAAGCTGCTAAAACCAATGCCGAGAAAATAGAGGCCAAACAATGGTTGGAAAAAGCTTTAATTCAAGAAGATCCTTATGCTTATGCGGTAGCAGGATTGCTCTATTCTCAGAAGAATCAGGTTTTTCCTTATGATGAAGCTAAAGCTTTCGAATACCTAATGAAAGCATCGGATATGGGAGGGGAGACATCAAAACATATGATTGGTGCTTGGTATTGGACGGGAAAGTATGTTTCTAAAGATGAAAAAAACGCTTTAAAATGGATCGAAGACGCGGCAAATCATGGTGACATTAAAGCAGTCGAAAGGCTAGTGAGAATTTATGAAAAAGGCAGTAAGGAAATTCCTAAGAACGAAATTAAAGCAAAATATTGGCAGAACAAACTTGGCATCAAATAAATTTAGGGCTGACCTAGATAACTAGGGGTTTTGGATAACATTTTAAATAGGGGCTAATGTAGATTAGCCCCTAAAACTATGCTCATTAACTTGCGGCACACTATAAACCTGCCCACTCTGCTCAATCCGGTACATATCTCCTACTTGAGTGATACGGCTTCTACTTTCCAACGCACATTTGTGAAAATAAGGCATAGCCATTTTGAGCCATATCCGCTGTTTAAAGGTACTGGGTTTTTCTCGGCATTTAATCATGTACGCGATGAGTTTGCGTTCCATAGCGGCTTTCTGTCGGCCTTGCTGCTGCCTTTTATTCACCACTGCTATCGCTTTTAGGTTCAGACCATACTCTTTATTTAAATGGTTGAGAAAGCCGGTAATACGATTATTAACATTATGCTCTTCCAGAAGGAGGAATTTCTTTATCAAAAGACCGTAATATTAGAACTGTTTCCGTATTGGAAGGCAGCTCTGCATTTACAGGAACTTTTTGATCAATACTCGCCATCTGTATCCCCTTCTGCCGTATATGGAAGGCGATTTGCTGCCAACGGCGTAACCATTGTTCTTCTTTCCTCTTGTAGGCTTCTAATTCCGCTCTGAGACGATTTACTTCTACCTGAAGCCCTTCTACCTCCTTAGTTGCCTGCTCTTTGGTTTTTACTAGACCGCCTGACAGTGCTCGTTTGGCGTTATCGTAAGCGGCTTTAATTTCAGGCTTAGCCTGAAGCGACTGACGGCTAAAACCAAAACGTTCTTCCAAGACAGCCCAGGTTAATTTTGATCCAAGCTCGCCCAAAGCCCAACGGTCTAAGTCGGTAACAATTGTATTAATGTCACTATCGGACATGTGTCTAAAACGCTTAACCATGCTCTACCTCATTTAAATATTGCTCGGGATCAAAGTTTTCCACCCCGTTGTCGGCCAATTGTGCAGCCAACGTTTTGAGCTTTTTATCATTATGTAACAACCAGTCCCTGCTCTTTTTAGGCTTGTTAGTGTCCAGCTGTTTTTCTGCATTTTTGCGAGCTAATACAGTAAGGGCATACTGACGCTTCTGCTCATCCAGACGCATCTTATCATCTTTAATCCACACATAGTCTTTGCAATCTGCCGAACATTGCAAATGGCACTCGCAGGGTGTTTGAGAAAAATTGTGAATGCAAATACCCGTACCCACATCGTGTACGGCTTGAACTCGTGCTTTGAGAATGGCATCCTGTATTTCTACTGGAACCACTTTGATTTGCTCCGCTAACTGCCCCCCAGCTAAACCTTTCTTGATGTCTTCTCTGAGCATTAATACACGTTTTTCCCGAGAAGTATGCTGATAAGCTTTGGTATCTCTAGGGTTAGTTCGGCCAAACCATTCGGTTTGCAGTAGATCACTTAGTCCACCTTCATCCAACAGGGTGTTGAGCGTGTGACGAAAGTGATGACTGGTAAAATCTACCTGAATACTGCTAGAAGCATATTCCGCAGTAAGCGCAGGAAAATAGCGGAGAAATGTGGTGAACATGGACTGGCTACAACTTATGGCTAGCCAGTGAGCATAGCTCCCACTGGAAAGTCCTAATGGCCGAATGAATAAAAGATCTTTTAGATAGTATTCTTTTCCAAATTGATCTGTGTGAATAGCCAAGAGAGATGCTTCCGAGAAATCACGAAAACAATATTTAGTTAACCCATTTTTGTCTGTATAAAGAATAGGGTTTGCAGGCTTAATTCCCTGTTTAGTTAATGCGTTGTAATCTGGCCTTGCGAGAGCTTTCTTTCTGAGCCATCCGTTTATACTCAAAATAGTATGACTGATCCCTAATTGAGCTAGATCCGCCGCGTATAATCTTTTATCTTCCGGTATTGTGGCCAAAAACCTCAGATCTGGTCCCTTAAATTTGTGCATTTCTTCTGCTGTTGAACGCGCTCGTACCGTCATTTCTGCCAACTCAATAAGTACATCATTGACAATGGGAGTCACTTCTGACGGCAAATACAGCTTACGTTTTGGTGTAAAAACGTTACCTCGGCTTGCTTTTCTCGGAAAATATTCGATATAGCTATTACCGTCATCATCGAAAGACAATTGCTGATTGGGTAATAGTGAAATCTCACTAAATCGTCTTCCTGTACAAGCCAGCAAAGTCAACATCAAAACATAAAATCTGTATTTATGCTTTTTCGGAACATTCAAATAGAGTTCACCGATAACTCGGAATACAGCTGGTTCAACAAGTTTGTCCGATTTCGTCTCTAGAACTTTGGGGTCATCCAACCTTTTATGATTGAGTCCCCCTGTGTTTGCCGGCCTATTCATCTTGGCATATTTGTACTGCAACAAACTCTTACATAAGCCATTGGCATCGCAGTGCGCAGCGAACTCTGCAACATGCTTATGTAGATTGTAGGCAGTGGTGCTACTGTAATGTGCAGAGATTAATCCACACGCATTATCTAGAGCCTCCGGTGTTAGCCTAGCCAAATTCTGCCCAATTTGTTTAGCAGCAAATGAGACATATCCTAACGCAGCAATAAAATTGCGATGATTTGGCGTTGATTGATATTTTCTGTGGTATCTAAGAATAAACAATGCTTTTGTAACTAACTCCCAACAACATCTAATGGTTCAGAACCCAGCTTTGGGGAAAGAGAGAAAGTAAATGATGCTGTTTTAGAATTTTTACCTGTAAGTCTAACCAGACGACCAGTATTGATTTGCCACACAGAGTTATCCCAGTCAATAGACTCAAATCCTTCCAAGCTCATTAGTTTTGCTTTATTAACTAAAGCATGAAGATTTGTTCTCCTATCATATTCAAGCCTATCAATGAAAGGGATTACCTTGGCTTTGCGATTAGAACGAGCATCAGACATTACCCTCCTCCTTTACTCACAAAGTTTAGCCACTTGTGCAACCGCTGAGATTACCTCATCAAGTTGTATTCCTAATCGCGTATTCTCGTACTTTTTTAAACGCTCTTCACGACCTGCCAACAAACATGTCAAAACATGTTCATGATCAGCATGGCGATAGGGTTGGAACTTGGGACACAAATAACATGAGTAAGGTGGATCAAGGTAACAAACACTGGATTCGCCGCACACACCAATATCAGACTGTTCAGCGGGATTTTGCTCATCAACAAATATTAAATGCTTATCATGTCGCTCACCATTGACTGCATCTTTATCACTATCGATCAATGTCCCTTTAAAGAAATTGAGGTACTTCGAGAACTCCTTCGCCGTCGCCTTGTCGAGGTGCTCAACTATTTTGCCAGCCATCTCAAAATAAACGTTCACATGCTGGGTGTCGGTATGGTCCAGTATTCTGGCCAGCTCTCGCTTACTGATTCCTTCGGCAGCCAAACCTGTTGCCAAGGTGTAACGCAACCGCCTTGGTGTGACATATAACAATTTACCAGTAAGTGGGGAAATAATATTATGACACTTTACAAACGCGCTGAGTAAACGTGATATGTCATTGCTTGTCAGGTTAAATACGTTATCTATATCTTTGGATAAAATGGCTGCTTTATTTCCATCCCTATTAATGAGCAATGGTCGTTCTTCTGGCTTTACAAAAACTCTATCAGCAAAATTCAACGGCACAAACTTACTGACCTCCATCAACTTTTCAATCAAAACTCCAAAATGTGGGTCAAGATATTCATCCAAAAGATCATCTCGTGGATTAACAAATCGCTTTTTAATTCTTGGCATACGAATAATGTAGCAAGGATCCTTATCCCCTGGTGCCAACCGTTCAAAATCAGACTCTCGTAGAAATGTTAGGTTAGCTGGATTACGTCCAAATGCAATAGAAAGAGCAACTACAACCCTTTGCTGTAAATGCTCTAATGACTGGCCCTCATCCGATTTAAGTGCATTTATTAAGAGGGGTAACTCAAGAGATTTATGCAAAGGACCACTTTCGGGATCCTCCATCCGCACAGCTTCGCCTTTAGGGTTACCTGGCAACTCTAAAGATTCAAGCTCTTGAGCATAAATTCCAGAAAATCCACATTCCGGGTTGTTGTCCGCACTCCAAATATACCACTGAATCGGCCTATACATTGCCCATAATCTTTTTCGTGAACGGGCGCGACTAATAGCTGATTCAAATAAACTTATTAAATATGACTCTGTATAAACTTTATCTAACGGACCCTCCCAATGTCTCAGCACCTCTCTCCAAACATCCTGATACACTGCGTGACCTGCATGGGTAGATATTCGCTTAAGTCGGTCAATAACATGGTTTTTGAGTGCTTCTCTTATGTCTAGATTAATTATCTTTTTAAAATCCAGAGTTGAATGATCTCTTACAGAATATGGCAACCTCCAAATATCACCAGATATATCAACTTCCTTTCCTTCTCGAGTAATTAATTTCTCTATCTCAGGCTCAAATTGCCTGGCAGTCTGTGCTTTCAATAATCTTGTGTTCACTAAGGCTACCTCTCTGACATGATTTCTGCTTGATATCGCTTTAATGAATTAATTGCCTGATCCTCAACTTCTTGTGCTATATAAGTATCTTGTGACTCCAAACTACTATCACCACGCAACAAGGCCAGCGCTTCTCTTCTACGCTGCTCCTCCATTCCTGAAGCTCTTAATACTCTCTCAAGCCTGGATGAAAATGTATGCCTGAGAGACTTAGCAGTTAAGTTTTTGGGCAGATGCTCAGCATATCGCAATCGCAGCAACTGGAAAAATTGGGTAATTGAGGATTGCGACAAAGGAGCCCCATCATCACTTAAAATTAAATAGTCTGATCCATTGTGTTTTTTACTTTCAAGCACTTCACGCCAAGTAACAATGTACTCGTTTAATGCAAAAACAAACTGTCTATTCACAATTGGAATGCACCTACCATTACGTTTTATTTGAGGTCTAGGTCGCCTTACATCTAGCAAGTCCGCTGGTCTACGCTCAACATTTATCGCCGAAATCGCGCCAATTTGGACATCTTCTACTCTGAGACTAAGCAGTTCGCCTGGCCTTAAACCACAAAATAGCATCAATCCAACAGATATATAGTTTCTGAACTTTACCGCTAAATCTTGCCCAAATCCCTCCACTGCATCAGGGCGTAATACGGCAAGTAGGAAATCAACTTCTGCCTCATCTAACCCTTTACGTAGACTTGTTTTTTTCGGTGTAGTAGACATAAAGCTACTATCAAGTGTATTTAGCAAAAATAATTTTCTCTCTCTTAAACGCTCGTAGTCCAAGGAAGACAATGGCAACTGACTTATGTGTACATCCATGCACCAACTGATAAATTGTCGGATAGTTGTTAATCGTTGATTGAAGGTATTAGGCGCTACTGCACTTATATGCCCATTGACTTGATCAATTCTTAGTGCTTCGACCAAACTACCTTTTAATTCTGCTTCTTTGAATGAATTTTGAGCCAGCAATTTAGCAGATAAATCATAATTTGATTTAGCCAACCAACGATAGAAAACAGACAACTCTCTCAAATTCCGAACTAATGTATTGGTACTAAGAGAGCGTCTAGCAAGGATAAACTCATTAGGCAAGACAACTGGCATATCAGAAGAATCCAGCATTATTGGTATTTGTTCCCCCGTTTTGTGTGTAACTAGATTTATTTTCATCGGTTCATTTCGCAATACTTATTGACAAAATTATAATAACTCAAAAACTTTATATTTACAATATTTTTATTATGCGATTTTATAAAATAACAAATCTATATAAAAAGAAAAAGCCTTTTGAACGTTTACACATTCAAAAGGCTTTATTTTCAATAAATTTTCATAAAAACAATAAGT
>NZ_LGZA01000053.1:0-6834 GCF_001308005.1 Neisseria sp. 74A18 | reverse complement strand
ATGAAAAATATTATCAATATGCTTAGATATATCTATCTTCATGTTATTTTCCTTGTTATAAACAGAATGAATTTAAAAAATTCAGGTGCTGTTTTATTCATTTGGTCTACTTTCAATTAATTTTTTCCATTGATATAAAAGTGACAAAAAGTATTGAATGTCATAAATAGTTACATCCATTTCTGTAAATTCATTAAAGATATTGATTTTATCTTTGGATATTGAAATAGTATGTGCATTACCGGTTCCCTGCCAGTTTTCTATTTCACCATTTTGAATTTGATGAATTGTATTAATGATTAAATTAACATGGTAATCAGACCCTTGAATATCCCCTTCAAGATAGTCTCCAATAATTTGCTCATTAGGATTGCTAATATTTTTTACACAGCAATAGTTATCATTGTCTAAATAAAACTCCATGTATTAACTCCTTACATTAATATTTTGGATATGCGGTGTTGATATCGTATCCATTATGATTGATATATCCTTCGATTTTAACTCCACTATTTGAAGTCCCTGAAAATTTATTTCCAGTAACACAACCATTTTTATAAGCACTCTTAATTTCCGAGATTACTTTACTTCTTGACCATGTTTTTGGATAAAAGGATGATGGTGCATTTTTTTGAACCCATTTTGCTGTTTTGGGATTAAAGATTTCAACTTTTCCTTCGTAAACTCCTCTCATATTAGGCCTTTTCGTAATTTGGATAATTCTAGCCTTGCCTGAATGTCCAATGGATCCTTCATGATGGAATCCTGTGGCTTGCCCTCTACGATTAATTTCTCCATGAAAAATATGTTCGACATTAATCCTAGGGTTTTTGACTTTTCCTTTACATGGAGCAAGTCCAAGCGGATCAATCCACTGGGTTGTATTGGGAGCATATTCAAATAAGTTAATACTACCCAGTAATCCAATCGGATCCTGACTGATGAATCGTCCGACACTAGGGTCATAATACCTGAACCTATTGTAATGTAGTCCACTTTCCTTATCGTAATACTGCCCCTGAAAGCGGAATGGGATGTTGATACTGAGGCCGTCTGAAATATTTTCGTGCTCAATTTCTCCCCAAGCTTTGTATGTGGCTTCCCAAACGGTTTTGTCTTTTTCATCGGTCGCCGCTATTGGTGTGCCTAGGTGATCTAGGCGATAGTAGATGAGGTCGGGTTGGGTGTCTGGCTGTTTTGGTTCTTTGAGAAGTGGATCTGCTTCCGGATCATATGAGTAGGGCAATACCACTCTGCTCGGGCTGGGGATGCCGCTTACCGAGGCCGTCTGAAACTGAGCCACAGGTTCGAAGGTATCGGGCTCAAAGATATAGTGTATGCTGCTGTCTTCATTGGTTTCTACTGCCAGCGTATCTTCTTGCCACAGGTAAATAGTGGTGTTTCCATTGTGCGTTTTGGCAATTCTTCTGCCTAAGGCATCATAGCGGTACTCTGTTATGCCTGTCTGATTTTCCAGTTTGATAAGCTGATTGTAGCCGTTCCATGTGTAGCGGGTAGTGTTGCCGTTGTTGGTTTTTTCAATCAAATTGCCTCTAACATCATATTGGTAATGTGTTCCGGCGTATTCTTTCAGCAGATTTCCCCACACTTTGTTTAATACAGGATATTCCGCCGCTTTATCTGCCGGTTTGTACGTATCTAAGCGATTTCCGGCTGGATCAAAGGCGAAGATTTCTTGGTTGTTGGGGGTAATGGCGGCAATCAGACGGCCAACCGGGTCGTAGTGGTATTGAATGCTGCCTTTAGGGGTTTGAATGTCAATAAGCTGACCGGCTTTATCGTAACGGTAATTACGGATGCTACCGTTACTGCTTTGTTGCAAAATTCTGCCGAGAGGGTCGTAGCGGGTATGTTGAGCGGTTTTGTTGCCAAGGGTGCGTTCGGTTTCGCGGTGCAGCCGATCACGTTGGTAGGCGGTAATTTCCCGTTGGTTGAGGGTGAGGCCGTGCACATGACCGCTGCCATAGCGCATTATTCCGATTCGTTGGCCATCGGGTCGGATGGTTTCGATACGGTTGCCCAATTCATCATAGTTGTGTCGCCACACATAACTACGGCGGCTGTTACCAAGCCTGTAGTGCTGGTATTCCTTTACTAGGTTGCCGAGGGTGTCGTAAAAATACTGGTAATGGCTATGATTGTTACGCGCCTCGACGAGGCGACCAGCGGCATCGTAGCTGTAATTTTCTTTGTCGGCTTCCCGGGCTTCTCCTTCTGTATTGTTTATCAAGATGCTACGGCTTTCGATGCGACCGGCCGCATCGTAATTAATGGCTGTAATGGTATCCGCTTCATGAATTTCACGGAGGACACCACTGCCTTCGGTATAGTGGTAGCTGGTAGTTTTGCCGTCAAAGCCGGTTTCTTCCAACAATGCACCGACACTATTGTAACGGAAGCCGTAAACGGCACCATTTGCATCCACCAAACCGGTAAGCCGGCTGTTGAGATCGTAGCGGTATTGGACACGGTTGTCTGCCGCATCGGTTCGGATAAAGACGCGACCGGCACGATCGTAAGTGTAGCGGGTGGATTGTGCCAGTGGGTCGGTATATTCTAGTAGGCGACCCTCAGGATCATATTGGTAGTGCTCCTGAGTGCCGTCTGCTTGGATAAGTGTTTGTAATTGACCACGTAGGTCATAGGTATAGCGTGTGGTATGGCCTTCGGCATCGGTTTGCGATGTCAGACGGCCTCTGTCGTCATAGGCCCAATGTGAAGTGTAGCCGGAACAATCGGTATGGCTGCTAATTTGTCCATCGGCTGTCCAGCTTAGGGTTTTAACGCCGCCTTTGGCATCCGTAATCCGTACAGGCAAACCATGCTCATCATAAACATAACGAGTTTCGTTAAATTCGGGATCAGTTTCCATTACCATATTGCCGTTACTGTCATATTCGCGCAGCCAGCGTTGGTTATAAGGATCAGTAATGGCAGTCAGATTATTGTCAGCGTCGTATTCGAAAGAAACGACACTGCCGTCGGCTCGGATATGCTCGAGCAGATTGTCTTTGTCGTCGTAGGTGTAGTTGTCTTCGCTACCGTCAGGATGAATATGAGTCGTAATGTTTTTACGCTCATCGCGGAAAAACCATTCTTCAGTATGGTCGGGATAAATAATCCGGTAAGTATAATTTTCTGCATCATACAGATAACTGGTTTTGTAGCCGTAAGCATCAGTTACAATCGTTTCACGGATATTCTCATCCCATTGCAACGTTAATTCTCCGCTACCGTCATCAGCATATTCTCGAATACATTTAGCCCAATGGCGACGTCCCTGCCATTCAAGGTTGATACCTCTTCCTGTACGGTCCGTATAACGTGTAATCAAGTGGTCTTGGTAAGCATATTCGTAAACGTCTCCTGCCTCATCAGTGGCCTTGATAAGATTTCCAAAATGATCATATTCGTAGGCTGCCAGCAAACGGGCATTGTCTCCGGCCAATTCAATACGGCTGATTTTATTCTGCTCGTTATAGTGGATAACCACCAAGTTATTATTGGTGTCATTAATCCCAACCAAAAGATGGCCTGAATAATGAAAGCCAAGTACATTACCATTACGGTCTTTAATAGTTAATAAACGAAAAACATCCCCATAACGCTCATAAATTTCAAGCAAATCTTTGCCAACGTTAAGGGTCAGAATGTCCTCACTGACACGCATCAACGTAAAATCTTCTATGGGATGATGATAAGCTCTACCGGGTTCCAATAATGGAAAAGGTACAGCTCGACCGTCAGAGGTGTGGTATAACAACTCTCGTTTACGGATGCCTATGCGTGCAGTATAGGGAGTGATCCAGCGTGCCCCCAATTCACCCCGCTCATAGGTGATTAATCCTGAGCAGTAAGTGCGGGTCCAGCTGATCGGCATAATACCTGCCAGGGAAAAATCTATATGGGTAAATGTTTCTTGTCCAGTAGCAAAATCGATAGATTTTCTAGAAGCGCCAGTGCCGCAGCTTTTGCAGTCAGAAGGCTTGTTTTTACTTTTACTTTGCTGAGTGGACGCATCCAGACGAGCATTTTGGTTGGTTTTTTGGCTTTTACCAGGAATAGCGGCTGGGCGGCTGATGTTTTTGCGTTTTTTGAGGGCAGATAAAAGCAGGTTTAATAATTTTAATAATCCTCCTGCCAGTCCCATAATCCGAGCATCTACTGTATTTCTATATCCATGCAATTGAGCAGCAATTACAGACAATTTGGTTTTGATTTGCGGGGGAACCAACTTGGCAACAGCTGCATTTGCTACATCTTTCGCAACAGCTTCAGTTTTATATCCCGCTGCTACACGATATAGATTGCGGCCCTGTTCAGTCCATACAGTTCCTTTGTTATAAGCCTCACTTGATTTTCGATGTAGTGTGCGAGTGTCAAAAACTTTACCTGAGGATATTTTTGTTAAGGCATCCGCACTAGATAATAAGGTTCGCTGAGCATGCCGACTAACTTCTTTTAGCATGCCATTCATTTGTCGTTGAATAGCCGCTACATATTTTTCAACGTCTCCCTTGTGCCCTGCCAAAATATGATTGGCGATTGCTGTAACAGCTGCTTCAGTCAAAAGTCCTTTGTGCCGCAACGCTTGTTCACGTACTAAAAGTAATGTAGGACGTAACGTAGTCCTTGCTGCATTACCAGTTCCTGGAATGATTCCGATAACATTGATGGCTAAATTCATCCAGTCGAACATATCGGTATTTTTTTTGCTGGCCATATCTTTAATAGCAAGCATGGTATCAACAACAGCCATTGCATTGCCGATAACAGGTATTGCTCCGGCAGCCATTGCCAGCCTATCTAAAGTTACATAGCCGTCTGAAATATTTCTGAGCCACCTATCAAATTTAGAAGCTCCTCTTTGGGCATCCTTGGTGAAAGTATTTTTAGGGCCAACTGCAACTTTTTTATATGGTGTGGTTTGGGGAGCCATTTTGATGTTACTCTTTAAAATTCAAACTGATATAGTTGTAAAAAATTATTTAACTTCCGATTATTTCTTTTTGATATTAGATGTAATCTTTTCAGTTAAAACAAGCTGTTGATTTATGGACAAGCTTTTAGCTAAATCTTTATAAGATCGGGATTTTATGTTGTCGGAAACTTGCTTTAATGCTTGTGCTTGTGAGACCAAATTTTTGGTATCTGCTAAAAGTGTGTCTACTTCTTTTTTGGCGATTTCAAATTGTGCAATTTGATTTTTATCTGAAGTAGTTTGTTTTCCAATTGGTAAGACTCTAAAAGCATCTTCGATAATATCTTTATCACTATGGCCATCTCTCGGATCTTTACTAAATACTACCTTCGCAGCACCTTCAGCCAGTCCGCTCACAACTGCATAACCATTACTATCTAAAATACCTTTACGTACTTGCCCGGAACTATCGATAACAGTGTATTCACCTCCAGCTACACCGTCTTTCTTTTGCGTTGCATAGTAATGAAGCAGCTCTAGTTGGCCTTTAGCTACTTTCGGCATGGTACCTTTTACAGATTTACTAGAGGGGCCAATACTTTGCCAGCCAGAAGATTTATTGATGATTTGCCCAGGTGTGCCAATCTCGACATTGCCGCCACCTAAAGTAATATAAGAACCATCACACACTAATGTTAGCTTTTTAGAGGCGGAAATAGTTATTTCACCGTTTACGCTATCGATGCGGATATCTTTGGCTGCTGCGACCGTAATATTATCTTGTTGTGCCTGTAGCGTTATGTCTCCTTTGGACGCAACCATTTTGATGCCTAGGGTTTGGGCAAAAAAGCTGATCAATTCGCCAGCTGCAACAGTGAATTTCTTGAAGACACTGTTGTGGATATTGTTGCCAGCGGTATGAAGAATATTTTCAGTAGCACTGATTTGAATGTGCTTTGGTGTGCTCAATACGATACCAGCTGGCGCACTGGCAATCAGGCCGGCATTTTTCAAACCTTTAGCATCAAGTTCACTCAGACTGCTGCTGCCGTATTGGCCGCCTTGATCCATTAAATCTTTACTACCGCTATTTACATCTTGATCACCTAATGGGGTTTCCGCACGTTTGGCTGCTTTAGCTAAACCCTGTGCCATATCCAACGCTTCTTTTAATTGTTGGATAGTTGCTTCCATATCTAAAACTTCACCATTAGCAGCACTTTGGGCGTTGGCTGATAGAAATAAGCCTTTGCCTGCGCGTACAGAACCCCAATGGTCAGTACGCAGCTCAAAGCCTTGTCCATCATCACCTCGGAGCTTTCGTTCGCTGTCGACGATATGACCGAGGTTGAGTTGGGTTTTGCCGTATTCGGTCGCCAGTTTGATGTGTTCCTGACCCTGTTTGTCTTCCATCCGCAGTTTGTTGTTCGCCCAGGTGCGGATAACGTTGCGGGTGTTCCAGTCTGCGGGAACGTGGTCGGGGTGGGAACTGTCGTGCATTACCCCGCTGATGTAAGGCCTGTCGGGATTACCCTGTACAAACGACAGCATCACTTCGGTGCCTTCGTGTAAGGGGAAGTGTTGGCCGTAGTCGGGGCCGGCATAGGGTTTGGCTAGGCGGATGGGGCGGCTTTCCCCGCCCGGGCTCCATTCGTCGAGGTCGAACGGCAGTTTGACGCGATAGCGCCCCATGTTGTCGATATAGGCGTAGGTGTAGTTGCCGGGGCTGGTGACTCTGGCGGGTAGGCTGCCCTGTATCTTAGGCAGCGGGGTGATGCGTTCGGGGCGGAAGATGCTGTCGGCGGGGATGGCGGTAAAACTGTGGCTGTACGCTTGACCGCGGCTGCCCCTATGGGTGAGCGACACCACCAGCCAGCCGTTGGGCGCTTCGC
>NZ_LGZA01000052.1:0-6859 GCF_001308005.1 Neisseria sp. 74A18 | reverse complement strand
CCCAATGGCTGTCGCTGCCGAGTAAGACGCTGCTGTCGCTTTCCGTGTCCTTCGCCGTTACTTCGGACGACAAATCGGTATCGGCATCGCGGTAGTTGTAGTCGCCGACGCGGATGGATTCGAGAATGGGATTGTGTTTTACCTGTAAGGCGAACACCGCTTCGGCTCCGACGCTCTCCAATCCGCCGTGGGGGCGGTAGGGATAGGGGGAAGTGTGGCTGCGAAAATAATGGGCGGCATCGTCGCCGAGTACCGCCACATCGCCATATTGGGCGTTCTGCTCAAAGGCATACCAAATCCCTTCTTCTTCGCACAGCCGGTTGAGAAAGGCAAAGTCGGATTCCTGATACTGGGTCACATACTCGCGTACACCGTATTCGCGGGAAGTGTTGAAACGGAAATCGACGCCGGCAAAACCGTGATGTTTCAGCAGCGATGAAATAATGTCGGGAACGTTTTGGTTTTGAAACAGCCGCGAAGTGCGATGGTGCTTCAATGCGGCGATGCGCGGTTCCAATACCATGCGGTAACGGGTTTCGTCGGCCGATACCGACAGCTTCTCACACGAAGTGATGATGCCGCTCCATTCCTTCAACGCCTGGGGGGCGATCATTCCCTCAATCAGTCCCAACACATCAGAGCTTACCGGCGTTACCGTAAACTTGGCCGCCTGATTGATGTAGGACGACAGCGGTAAGTCGGCATCCGCGGAAGTGAGTTCGATGTCGAGACGGTAAGCTGTGTTGAGTGCTTCGGTAGCGGTGAAGGAGACGACGGAGAGGGACGGGCTGAAGCGGGAGAAGCTGAGACGGTAGGATTGGGTTTGGGTCATCGCGGGCGTTCCAAAGCTGATTCTAAAAACTGTATTCTAAAAGTATCGGGATTGAAGGTGTATGCTTTGGAAATATATCAGAACGGATATTTATTTTCCATTTGCATATGACAAAAGGCCGTCTGAAATTTCAGACGGCCTCATCATCTCGACTCTTAGCGGAAAGATTTATCAACTGTTTTTCTTGAGCAAATCCAACATCTCTTGCTGCATTTCCACACGTGATTTTAGTTGCTCAATCATCAATTCTTTTTCAGCCAATAAACTGCTTGCATGTTGCAATTGCAATTGGAGTTTTTCTATTTCCATCACCAAGCCATGATTTCCATTATAGAAATTATGGCCTTGTTTCAAATCGCCTTCGTTAATTAGGCAAATCATGTTGTTATCATCGTCCGGCATCAAGTCAAACAGATCAATTCCCAAAACATCGGCAATACTTTTTAAACGCTGTACGTTCGGTTGAGATTTACCTTGTTCGATTTTGGCATAGCCGCTGGGTGATAAGCCTAATTTTTCAGCCATCTCTTCTTGCGTCCAGTTCTTGCTTTCTCTGAAGAAACGTAATTTTTCATGTAATCCCATATGTATATCAATCACTTTCAGTCCAGCTGCTGCACTTTCAGTCGCTGGCAGCTAGGGATTTAAGTAAATACACTTTAGTTCGTAATTTTATAAATTACGAAACATTCTAAGTAATGGAACCCCAGTTGTCCACGTTATATTGAGTTTGTTATGCCGATCCTGACAAAAGCAATTTCATCAAAGAACTGATTAAAGAAAGGATGATGAAGGAACAGGCACAACAAGAAAAGGAATATAAAAATGACTGACCTGTACAACGACTATACTTTTTCCGACGTCAGAAACGATCCCATCGAAACCGATCCTTACCCTAGAGACGATCCGCTTTATGCCTCTTTAGACCCAATGAATGTATGGCATAAAGATGAGGCAGGCGAAAGAATGTTTGAGCAATCCGATGAATTGCGAAAGCATGAGCATCAAGAACTCTCCGATCGAATGATGCAGGAACATGCAGACAAATTCAGACAAAGTCTGTATGAAACCCGCAAAGCCCACAGCTATCCGGGCGAGGGTTTGAGCGAAAGCACCATCACCGTCGTACTGATGGTGTTGATCAACGGCCTGTTCTTCGGTGCATACCTGTTGTGGAAACACTTTTTCTAAGAGGTGTTGTGATGAAGTTATTCAAACGCATGATTACCGCCCTTGCCCTATCCTTTGCTTTAGCGGCTCCCGCTTCGGCAATGGAAGGACAGGATTATTTGGACGCTTTAATGGCCTTCAACCGAGGCGGCTTGGACAGATCCATCGACTACCTGTACAACCTGTCTGACGAAGGCGACGACGATGCCATGTACTACATCGGCCATCTGTATTTGAGCACCAAACGTTACAGCGACGCCATCGCCCTGTTCAAAGGTGCCGACAAAATGGGCAACAACAAGGCGACTTATTGGCTGGCCGTTGTCTATATGGACAAAAATTTCTACGACTATAATCCGGCCAAAGCCCACCGCTATCTGAAAAAAGCCGCCGAACAGGGCTTGGGGGCCGCCATGTACCACACCGCCTTGCAGCTGATGGACGGCATCGGCACCAAGCCCGACCCCGAAAAAGCAAAATGGTGGATGAAAAAAGCCGCTTCCATCCGCAACCATTTCGCCCTCGAAAAAATGAAAGAGAAAAAGTGGCAAAATTAAATAACTAATAATAACTGATGGGTAGGATCCCCACATAATTCTCTAATGAAATATACAGTTATCCATGACAAGGAAAGAAAAATATGAAATCTAAGCTATTAATACTGTCGGCCTGTTTGTCTATGATGTTAACCGGTTGCATGGATTTAGAATCTCAAAGGATGCGACTGGGTTCTCTTTCTGTGCCAAAAAATTTTGAAAAGTTAAAAACGATAGCAGACAAAGGAGATCCTACTGCTCAATTATTGGTTGGCCATGCTTATTTTCAAGGCGATATCGTCAGAAGAGATTACGATTTAGCTAAGAAATAGGGGCTGAAGTAGATTAGCCCTAAACACCACACCAAAGCCGCAAAGTTTTTAACTGCTGCTTTGGTGTCCCGAAGTTAAAACGAAATTCACATTCTTTCAAGAACAGAGGAAAAGATTTTCGGTCGATTCCGTTGTATTTGCGCAAGACACGTTTCGCCTGATTCCAAAAATTCTCAATGCCGTTGATATGGTTTTGCCGGTCGGCAAACTTTTTGCTGTGATTAATCCTGTGATGGTGAAAACCGCTGACATCCAACACGTCGTAACTGCTCAGGCAGTCCGTATAAACTACGCTGTCGGGCGTGATTTTCCTTGTAATAACAGGAAATAAGCTTTCCTTTTGAGCGTTATTCACTACAACCGTATAAACCTTGCCTCCACGTTTAAGGATACCGAAAACCACCACTTTACCTGCTGCTCCCCTACCGCGCTTTCCTTTACGCTTGCCGCCGAAATAGCTCTCATCCAATTCTATAGCGCCCTCAAAAACCTGATCTGCTTCCAAAGCCAAATGATGGCTGATAACGAGACGGATTTTACGGTAGAAGAGAATGGCCGTATTGGGCTGAATACCCAAGATATCGGCAGTAGAACGTGCGGTTACTTCCAATACAAAATATTCAAGCAGTTTTCTTTGCAGACTCTTCTTTAACTTACAGTGGGTTATCTTCATTTTGGCAGCCTATCATGACTGCTAATCTACTTCAGCCCCAAGAAATATTACACCCTTGCAGTAAACAATGATCATAACAGCCGTTGGCAACAAGAGGGCTACAAAGAAACTGCAAGGCATCAGTTAAGAGAGATTGCCAACTTACGTGACCCGGTTTATCAACGCCGTTTGGCACAAAAACGCCAAGCAGAAGCAGAAGAAAGACATAGACAGGCTCAAGCGAAAGCAGAAAGAGATGCTGTCTTGATGAAAAAAATAGGCACAAGAATCTGCACAGAAGACTTGCGCGCCGGTTTTATAGAAGGATTTACGGATCAGAAAATTAAAATCAGGCTGTATGGTAATCAAATTATTTATGATTACCCTTCAAGATGGTATGTCTGTGAAAAATAAAAAGTCAGAGGCAGATTAGTCTTCAATATCACGCCAAAGCTACAGTTTTTAACTGCTGCTTTGGCATCCCGAAGTTACAACGCAACGCCGTATTCTTTCGGGAACAGGTGAAAGATTACGTTCTATTCCGTTGCATTCGCGTAAGACAAATTTTATCTGATCCCCAAATTCCCAATGCCGTAATGTAGCTTTAGCGGTTGACAACTACAGGTACAAAATTTCTAAAAATCACAAAGTATCTTAAGTAAGGATTCCTTGCTTGTCCACACCTACTCGAAAATGAAACAAGGTTTATTTTAATCAACTAGTTAAAGGATAAATGACAATGAAGAAAATACTGATCTTCTCTATATTGGCATTTGAATTTGGGTCATTTAATGTTTACGCAAATAGTAACATTAATAATCAAAAAATAACCGTAGTAAAGTATTTATATGACAAAGAACTTGCACCTATTGACCCCAAATTCAGAGTACGGGTAACCCCAGAACTACGGTCATTATTGGTAAGAGATGACAAAGGTACAAAACGTGCAGCCGGCGGCTACATGGATATGGCACTAAGTTGCCAAGATATTTTATTTCCAACAGTAGAAGAATACGATGATCCGATCTTTGTACCGATTCAAAATTCTATTCGTTATCAGGTGGTTCCAAATGGAAACGTCAGAGCCTCTTTTACTAACTCCAAAGGAGAAAATAAAATCATTCACTATAAAATGATTTGTAAAAATAACAAATGCTTAATTTCAGACATCATAGGCAGCGATAGCTCCTCTTATGCGAATCAAATTAGTCAGTGCCTGAGAAAAAAACGTTATTAAGCCAAAATTAGAAAGGGAATATATGCGTTATCTATCAGTAATTTTGGGATTATTAGCCGCTTTGTTATTGGCGGCTTGCGGAAACAAACATGACAAATTTGTGGGTTACTGGCAATTGGAAGAAGATAAAGATCAGGTCTGGATTGTTAGAAAAGTCGATAACAATACTTACACCTTTAATCATATCTACAAAGATAAAAAGGGTATGCAGGGCAGTGTTTTAACCAAAATGGAAAACGGTGATTTTGAGTATCCTGAAAACAAAGCAAGGGCTGTGATGTCCGAAGACGGAAAAACTTTTAGGGTCGGCTCTCAAATCTGGTACCGGATTACAGAACAGCAAGCTGAAGAGGAATTGAAAAGAATTGAAGCTATACTGGCTCAAGCAAAAAAGGATCGGGAAGCCTGTCAAAGTCTGCTTAATGAGTACAAACAACAGCGTCAAAAATTTATCACTATTATAGATACAGGGAACACGCTTGATTACTTTAAACGTAAAGAGGAGCAGGATAAGAAAAAACATGCCCTATATGAACAATATCGACAAAAAGCCTCAAAGATAACGGATTGCGCCGATACTTTTTTCATCAATCATGGTATTGGGATTCGTCCTTAAAGTAAGTGAGGAGCAGTCAAAATGAACAGCAAAGCTTTAATTTTTAGCATTTTATTATGCGTGATGATTCCTGCTCAGGTTGAGGCCAGAGACACCGAGCTATTAACCCAAATGGAGGAAGTAAGGGCTAATCAAGCCATTCGCTCGTTGCAACAAGGCGACTACACAACAGCCCTGAAAATTTTGGAAGGATTTGCAAGAGCAGGCAACCCGAGTTATCAGTATTTGGTTGGCCTCATCTATTTGAAGGGAAATAGTACAGAAACCAACCTTCCAAAAGCCAAATACTGGCTAGAAAAGTTTGCCCGACAAGGTTATATTGATGCACAAATGGAGTTGGTCGGCCTATATTTAAACGGTCAGGGCGATACATTCAAACAAGATTACCGGAAAGCACTTTATTGGACTGAACAAGCAGCCAAACAAGGCCATGTAGGTTCTCAACAGACATTAGCTATCATGTACTTGGATGGGACAGGCGTTCCTGTCGATTTAGCTAAATTTCTCTATTGGACAGAGCGGGCGGCAGAAAACGGGGAACGTGTCGCCCAATATAATTTAGGCATCATGTACATGAATTCAGCACCTGAGCTAATCAGCTTGAACGTTCCTATGAATATCCCCAAGGCCATTGCTTTAATCAATAAATCCGCGGTACAAGGCTATGACAAAGTTCAATTTTATCTCGGCAAAATTTATCAATACGGCCTCTATCACCCGATGGACAAGGAAAAAGCCCGTTTTTGGTACCACCGGGCGGCAGAGCAAGGGCATGAGGAAGCTGCGGAGTATTTAAGAAACTTGTAGAATGAGATAATAAACTAAGGAATAAAACCGCTTGAAATTTGAATTTTCAAGCGGTTTTATTTTCAGCTGAAATAAATTAACTTTAAATATCACAGCTAAAGCCGTAGGATTTTTAGTTGCTGATTGAGTGTCCCGAAGTTAAAACAACCCCCCATATTTTTTCAAGTACAAAATATAAAGGAAGAAACCGCCAGTAAATTCCATTGTATTTACATAAGACATGTTTTGTTTGATTCAAAAAATTCCTAATACAGCTAATATGGTTTTGTCGGGTGGAAGCAACTTATTGTGGTTTATATCTGGTGGTAGTAAAAACCGCTTATAGACTGGTAATCGATGTCAGATTCTTGGATTTTTGTATCGAGGCTTATTTCGCTGAAAAAAGGATTGCCAGGAATAACTTGTACCAAGGTTGGAGAATTAGGTTTTGATAACGTAAGAAAATATAGAGAGTAGGGCATGTAGTTTAAAAGTGCCTGAGATCTTGTTCGCTTCTTGTTCCATAAAGAGGATATGACCAATAGGATACACCAAGACTCAATCAACTTTTAGTTGGTAAGTACTGACACTAAAAGTGTCAAGATTCTATCTTTACTCTTAGTGGTCAATACTTACATAGTATTTGCTCAAAACGTTGGTAATATTAGGTTTAATTTCACAATTTTATATTTTTATGT
>NZ_LGZA01000051.1:0-6888 GCF_001308005.1 Neisseria sp. 74A18 | reverse complement strand
ACTTTCCTTTCGGGCATTATTCACTACAACCGTATAAACCTTACCTCCACGTTTAAGGATACCGAAAACCACCACTTTACCTGCTGCTCCCCTACCGCGCTTTCCTTTACGCTTACCGCCGAAATAGCTCTCATCCAATTCTATAGTGCCCTCAAAAACCTGATCTGCTTCCAAAGCCAAATGATGGCTGATAACAAGACGGATTTTACGGTAGAAGAGAATAGCCGTATTGGGCTGAATACCCAAGATATCGGCAGCAGAACGTGCGGTTACTTCCAATACAAAATATTCAAGCAGTTTTCTTTGCAGACTCTTCTTTAACTTACAGTGGGTTATCTTCATTTTGGCAGCCTATCATGACTGCTAATCTACGTCAGCCCCAAGATAAAAGGCAAGACTGTTTTTATTCATGGAGCATTGCCAACTGAACGTGTTTCTTTTTTTATAGAAAAAGACAGAAAGCATTTCAGTGAAGCGAGAGTTATAAAGGTGTTGCAACCGTCGGTTGAGCGTGTTTTTCCAAAGTGTTGTTATTTCGATACATGTGGAGGCTGTGTATTGCAACACGCAACACTTAAAGCCCAAATTGCATATAAGCAAAGAATATTGGAAGAACAATTGGAAAAAATAGGAGGAGTCAAGCCTGATGAATTTTTGCCGCCTATTTACGGGTTGGAGTGGGGCTATCGGAATAGAGTGCGTTTTAGCGTTTCTGAAAATGAACAAGGAGTATTCAGTTTAGGGTTTAAGGAAAAACACAGTCATTCAGTTGTTGATATTAAAGGTTGCGATATTTTACCGGCTTTAGTATCAGATATTCTCCCCGAATTAAAATCTGTATTGCAAAAATTAGTTAAGATAAATGGGAAGGTTAATTATGTAGAATGTTTTTTTGGGGAACGCGTGACAGTTTTGAATGTCTGTATGCAAAACATACTGAACAAGTCAGCGCAAGAGTTGTTGAAAAGGTTTTCAGACGGCCTCAATCAAGCAGGTAGCCGTTTGTGGCAAATATGGGTTAAACATAATAAAGACCAAGCTTATCCTGTTGATACAGATTCACAGTTATCACTTGATTATACTCTGCCTGAATATGATTTTGTCATGCCTTATCTTCTGCCGGGAGATTTTACTCAGGTTAATATGCAGATGAATGCGTTAATGGTCAATAGGGCTTTGTCTTTGATTCAGGCTGAAAAAGAAGAGCGGATTGCCGATTTGTTTTGTGGTTTAGGTAATTTTACGATCCCAATGGCCAAAAGCGGAGCGCGAATCATAGGTATAGAAGGAGCAGACTATCTTGTTCAGCGGGCTTCTAAAAATGCCATTTTAAACCAATGTGGTAATATCGAATTCAAGCAGGCTGACTTGTTTAAAACAGATAGGAAAACAATTGCAGATTGGGGGAGATTTGACAAAATGTTACTTGATCCTCCGAGAAATGGTGCTTATGCCGTAGTGAAATCGTTGCATGCACCTTATTTGCCTAAAAGAATAGTATACGTATCCTGTAATCCTGCAACACTGGCAAGAGATGCTAGTGTATTGGTTGATAAAGGTTATTGTTTTAAATCAGCGGGGGTAATGAATATGTTTGCACAAACAGCACATGTTGAAGCGATAGCATTATTCGAGTTGTATTAATGCAATTGGCAATGATGATAAACTGAGGTTGTTGGTGTAATAAACAGTTAAATCATGTTATCATTAACCCCTCAAGGGGGCAGTATGGCTTAAATAACGTTTTAAACTTGAATTTATTGAATTCGGATAAACTGTAGTAAGCTGTCGAGATATTTAGACGCATCGGGAGATATCCTTGGATTATTCACATTTTATTATATTGCTGCTGTCTGCATTGCTTATCTTATTGTTTGTACGCTATAAACAGAGCTCTGGTAAAAATAGCCAGAAGCAAAAAAATATGCGTGCCGGCAACCAAAGACGACGTGTTGACACATCGGAGCAGTCGCCACAGCATGGTGGTGATTGGATGGATCAGGTTAGTCAATCTGTGTCGGAAAGCGATAATCAGGATTGGGGATGGGATGGAGGAGCCGCTTCTGAAGCGGCAACTGCGGCAGTTTCCGCTCAAGAAGTAGATCCTTTAACTGAATATCAGGTTTATAAGCAGTTTGGCTATGAGGCGAAGGCAGCCGCATCGCTGGCGAGTTATTTAAATAATCTCAGCGACGGAGCGCCTGAGAAGCTGGTGCACGAGCTTATCGGCCTGAGTTTGCGTACTAATGATATTGATCTTCTAGCCGATACTTTAGATAAACACGGCAATACTCTTTCGGAAGAAAATATAGCGGAGTATGTTAAGGCTGGTTTGATGGCTAATTCTACTCATCTCCCTCTCAGGGTGATGGCGGAAAGTCGTTTGGGCTGGGGCATGCAAGAAGTTGCACGAATTATTGGCGAGAAAACTGGGCTGGAAGACATTCAATCTGATTCAGGGGTACCTTCGCTGACAATCAATGCTGTTAATGGCCACAACCATAGCAATGTTAGTTTACCTTCACGTAACCCCTTGGTTATGGGTAACAAGGATTTGGACAAAGTTAGCAGTGAAGAAATGGGCGCGGTAATTGGTTTTGTAAAGCCTGAGAAGAGTGCAAGAATTTTGAAAGGCAAGGTGGACTATCAAACAGCATTACGTCAATACAATAAAGCTATTCAGAAATCTTCGAAACCAGCTAGTTTGATTATTGATGCCCTCAAACTTGACTACCAGCACGAAGAAGTAAATCAATTTGCTAAGCATCTTTGGAAACTATATTACTCATTGGGCCAGTATGGACGTCAAGTAAAAGAAAGGATGTTGGGTTGGGGATACAGCTTAGGTTATCATGAGCTATTTGATGATTTGGAAAAAGGGCCTTCTGAACAAAAAGTTCGTGAAATTGGTTTGGAGCGTGGTTATCTAGAGCCGACTTCCCTTCAATTAAAATCCAAATATCGTGACTTGGTACAAAAAAATTCTTCAATGATTAGTGAGAATTCTTCTCCTGCAGAAGAAGCCATTAAAGAAGTTGAATCTTTACTTATGTATGGTCAGCTCGATCAAGCTATAGGTACTTTGGAACAGGCTGTTCTGCAATATCCTCAAGAATCACAATTATATGTAATGTTGTTTGATCTTTATGAACGTGCGGAAGATTGGCCTAGATTAGAGCAATTCTTGCGTTTGCTTAGAGAAAAAGTGGCAAGCTTGCCGGAAGAGGTTGTCTTGGCTATGAGCCAACTTTTACGTCGTGTAAATCAACATTCTAAATAACAATATTTTTTAAGAGCACTCTAATAATGGATAATTTGTTACCTAAAGTAAAAACAGTGCGGATTATGCTTAAGGACATGGGGGAGCAGCAAGAAGCTGTATTCCGCATGGCATTTAAAATGCACAATACTACTAATTATGAAATCGTGCTGCCGGACTCAGGGGAAAAGCCGGATTTGATTTTAGTAGATACTGATTCAGAGCAAGGATTTGCAAGCTGGCAAAGGTTAAAAGATGAATACGGCAAAATACCTGTTGTGATGTTTTCTGTCAAAGAGCCGACAGTTTCCACGCCTTATTTAGCTAAGCCAATTAAATTTGATACTTTATTTCCTATCTTAAGAAGCCTCTCTCAAGGCGGCAATATTTTCGAGGTGACTGATAAAACTACGGATAAAGGCAATAGTTCTGAAGCCAATGGCTCACGAAAAGCAACCATCCGTCGTTTTAACCCTCAAAGAGGTTTGCTTGGTGCTTTAAAATTTGCCAGCCAGGGGCATCAAGATATCGCAGTGTTGTATAACGGCAAACCAGTTCTTATTGTTTTTCCTAGCATACAGCGTGTATTACTTACGGTAAGCGCTACCGAGCTGGAGAAGTTGAGCAAAGATGATAATTTATCAGTAGTTTGCAAAGCAGTCCCAGATAATCCGCAATGGAAAGAAAAAGCCAAAGTTACGATAATGTCTTGTTTATGGCAGATGACTATTTGGACTGCTCAAGGCCGTCTGATTTATCCAATGACACCGCAAACAATTTTTACTTTAAAGCGCTGGCCAAATTTAACTCGTCTGGCATCTGTTCCGGAGTCAATGCGTCTTTCAGCATTTTTGACAAAAACATCGGTTAATTTAAACATACTATATAAAGTAATGCCTTTAGAAATGCCTGATATTCTCAATTATCTGGCTGCGACTCATGTGACTGGTTTTTTGGCAGTTGATGCGGAATTTTCAGGTGACGGCAAACAAACTAATATTGTTGGAGATAAGGTTAATGTGAGTGGTGATGTGCCAGATAATCAAATGGCTAGGGATGCAGAAAAAGCGGTAAGTCCTTCGGCTGAGCAACCAAGAAGCCTGTTGCAAAGATTAATGCGTAAGTTGATCGGTAAGAAATAATATTAGGAGTGATAGTAATATGAAAGAAAATAAAATTATTTTTACCGGTCCAGTAGGTGTAGGCAAAACAACAGCCATTTCTGCATTATCTGATGAGCCGCCTGTTCAAACTGATGCTGATGCATCTGATATGACTTTAGTGAGAAAAGGTTATACTACAGTGGCCATGGATTATGGTGTTATTCGTTTAGATGAAGAAACTAAAGTTCACTTATATGGTACTCCTGGTCAGGAGCGCTTTAATTTTATGTGGGAAATTTTGAGTCAAGGTAGCATGGGTTTAATTCTATTGTTAGACAATACAAGAACAAACCCTTTAAAAGACTTACAATTTTTCCTAGATGCTTTTCGAGAGTTACTCAAAACAGCTCCTTTAGTTGTGGGGGTTACTAAAATGGATATCCGTTCATTGCCTGGGGTGGACGTATATCAGAAATATTTGGCTCAAAATAATTTTAATGTACCGGTATTTGAAATTGATGCACGTCGGGAGGACGACGTTAAACAGTTGGTAAGTGCGATGCTCTTTTCGATTGATCCGGGATTAGAGGTATAAAATGGAATCTACACTTTCTTTACAATCAAATTTGTACCCTAAAATTACTCCGGCTGGTGCATATTATGCAGTTTCCGGAGATACTGCTAGCGCAAGTCGCACATTACTTTATGGCCTTTTACGTGCTGATCCAAATGAAACTATCAGTAGTGATAAATTAATGAAATGGGCAGATACCAATGACTTTGAAAGTGCTTTAAATCTACTTTACAGATTGCAGCGCCTTGAGTTTTTGTATGGTGACGAGAGTGTAGGTAATGAAGACTTAAATCTGTCGGATGAGCAGTTACCTGAATTACTGGCTAAATTGTCCAATTCAGGTAAAGCGTTATTGGCTGATGAGAATGGATTGTATTTTGCAAATGCTGGATTTCACCACGAAGCAGCTGAAGAGGTAGGTATTCTTGCAGGTGAGATTGCTGAAGTAGTTGATAGACATCAGCTGCTTATCAAAAATAATTTACATATTCACCATAGTGCTTGGGGTATTTGCGATCCTTCAGGACAAAGTGAGTTGACTTTTTTCCCGCTTTATATTGGTATGAGTAAACTGATTTTGGTAATTGGTGGGGTTCCTGATTTGAATAAAGAAGAGTTCGTTATTCTAGTTAAAGTTTTGCATAATCGTTACGGTAAATATTAAAAACCGAAAGATTAGAAATTATTACTCAGGCTTTAAGTCTATTGATATGATATTGACGGGATAAAAATATGCGTGAACAATTATTAATTTCAGTATTAAGTGATTTGAATAATACATCCACAGATATTACGGCATCGGCTGTAATTTCAACTGATGGTTTACCTATTGCAACTTTATTACCTAATAATTTGAATGCTGATCGAGTAGGTGCAATGTCTGCTACTTTGCTTGCATTAGGTAATCGTGCAGTTCATGAGTTGGCTTGTGGAGAGCTGGATCAAGTCATGGTTAAAGGATCTCATGGATATGTTTTATTGAGTCAGGCTGGTAATAGTGCAGTTCTTGCATTGATGGCACGAGAGAGCGGTAAGCTGGGGTTGATTTTATTGGATGCTAAGCGAGCGGCAAAACATATTGCGGATATTTTATAACTCTTAACAAAATAGTTGTTTAAGCAATAAGATTAAAAATGTTTTATATTGTTGACAAATTTTTAATTTGTTAATATAATGTGAAGCTATTCCCCGATAGCTCAGTCGGTAGAGCGACGGACTGTTAATCCGCAGGTCCCTGGTTCGAGCCCAGGTCGGGGAGCCAAATAAGTCAAAAGATAGGCCGCAAGTAATTGCGGCCTGTTTTGTTTTTAGACGGTTTGATAGACGGTCTCAAATTTTACAAAACTTTTAAAGCACCTTTGTTACAAAATCAAAACATATGCCTACCGCCTTATCAGTTTAATGCTCTTTTCTCATTCGAACCTAAGAATTAAGAAATTCACTCCATAAGAAACCCATTGCACGAGCAATTTGCATATGACAAAAGGCCGTCTGAAATTTCAGACAGCCTTAGACCTTTGCAAAACCCTCAGATATGGATGCCGTTCAAGGCTTAGCAGCACAGCGAGTGCAGATATATCATAATAAGGCTAAGCAAGCGGGCAGCACATAACGCAGAAATGCGCCGCAAATGGAGATGTTGCAAAGGTCTCAGGCCGAGACCTTTGCAAAACCCTCAAAAATCCTCTAAATTCCCACTCACATCAAACTCCGGGAATTTAGAGGATTTTGTTCATGAGCAGCTTTTTACACACCGACGCCCTCAACCACATCGAAAAACATCTCGACCGCTTCCCCCTCATCAAACTCGACCGTATTCTTGACCGGACACCCATCGAACAATACCTCGCCGGCCGCAAAACCCGCTACGTGCGCGACAACGGCGGCCGTCCCGCCTATCCTTTGCTCTCCATGTTCAAAGCCGTCCTGCTCGGCCAATGGCACAGCCTCTC
>NZ_LGZA01000050.1:0-8578 GCF_001308005.1 Neisseria sp. 74A18 | reverse complement strand
ATATTAAATATTACAAAAGCATTTAAACTGTCTCGATTTTCATATTTGCAGATATTGAAATGTAAAATTCATAACTATTTTGCATTTTTACATGTTTCTGTCTTGTAAAGATATGTTGTGAATTGATAATATGCACCCGTGACAGTGAATCACATTAATTTTTACATAAAACAAACACGAGGATTACGGAAATGTCTATTCACAAAAAAATCGCATTGGCTACTTTGATCACTTTGGGTATGGCTGCTTGCGGCGGTGGCGGTAGCGGCAGCCCTTCAACGGCAGCAACTTCACATTCAGACATTCAAGGTACCAAAACGGCATTGTTTGCGGGGAACGCTAATAAAGAGGAAGCTAAAAAAACCAGCCAAAACTTGAGCGACTATACCGTTACATTGGCGGGAGTGCAGCACAATGTGGGTAAGATGGCCAAAAATGAATTGGTTGAGGGCGTGAATGCAAAAGAAGCTTTCCGTGCCTACCGCCAAGCTTATTCTGTGGTTGCGGGTTCGTTCGCGTTGCAGCCGACTACCGGCGGCGATCCCGACGATAACAGCCCGGATATGAAAATGCCGATGCAAGTTAAGCTGATTAACGGCGAAGCCACTCAAACCCTGCCTGCTGCCGGTAAATATACTTACAACGGTGCGGCATTCAGCAACAGCGAAACCGGCCGTTTGACTTACAACGTTGATTTCGATAAAAAAGTGGGTAGTGGCACTGTAACCGGTCTGGCTCAAATTGGTGATGTTAAATTGGATGAAGCCGAGTTGAAGCATACTACTCTTAACAACCCGTCAAACGGCTCGCTGGTTCTTGCTCACGGTGTCGAGGGCAAAGTGAGCAAAGATAAAGAATTGGTTGGTGACTACCACGTGCATCTCTTCGGCCCAAATGCAGAGGAAGTGGCCGGTATGGTTCTCCACCACAAAGCAGGCGAAATCGGTGTGATCGGCAAACGTGATTAATATCTGATTTCATCATATATTTATTCCTTTCTTATTCCTTTCTATCCGAATCACATCGGGCCGTCTGAAAAGTGTTCAGACGGCCCGATGTGATTTCAAAACGGGTCTTCGGGTGTGAGCCGAGTCGTGTATCATAGCGGTTTGCCGAGCCGAGACTTTTACAAAACCCCCGTCTGTGGCGCATTTATACCCGCCCGCTTAGCCTGAGACCTTTGCAAAACCCCCATCTGCAGCGCATTTCTGCGTTGTGCGCTGCTCGCTCGTTTGCCTATCTATATGATATGTCTGCACTCGCTGTGCTGCTACGCCTTGAACTGCATCCACATCTGAGGGTTTTGCAAAGGTCTCAGCCTTATATTGATAGGTCTGCACTCACGGTGCTGTTGCGCCTTGAACTGCATCCATATCTTCTGAGGGATTTGCCAAGATTTCGAGCCATACGTTCCGGCCTTTTTCCTATTTCTGCTTTATGTTTGATTACAGAGAACAATATGAATAAAACCGTGCATTACTTAAAAGATTATGTTGCGCCCGCCTATTTGGTGCCGGCAACCGAACTGCATTTCGATATTCAAAATAACCATACCGTTGTAACGGCGCATCTGAACATAGAGCCGCAGCAAGCCGGTTCGCCGTTGGTGCTCGACGGTTCGGCCGAATTGCTGACGGTTAAAATCAACGGAGAAGAAACGCAGGCTTATACGCTTGAAGACGACAAGCTGGTGTTGGCTCAAGTGCCTGCCGAAGCATTTACCGTATCGGTCGAAACCCTGATCAGGCCGTCTGAAAACAAATCGCTGATGGGGCTGTATGCTTCCGGCGGCAATCTGTTTACCCAATGCGAGCCGGAAGGTTTCCGTAAAATCACGTTTTACCCCGACCGCCCCGACGTGATGTCGGTGTTTACCGTAACCATCACTGCCGATGCGGCGCGTTATCCCGTGATGTTGTCGAACGGCAATAAAGTGGACGGCGGCACGCTTTCAGACGGCCGTCATTGGGTGAAATGGGCCGACCCGTTTGCCAAGCCCAGTTATCTGTTTGCGTTGGTGGCGGGCGATTTGAGCCTTACGCGCGATACGTTTACCACCGCGAGCGGGCGCGAAGTGGCGATTGAGTTTTACACCCGCGCCGAAGATGCGGGCAAAGTCGATTTTGCCGTGCAGTCGCTCAAACATGCGATGAAGTGGGACGAAACCCGCTTCGGCCTCGAATACGACCTCGATATCTACATGGTCGTGGCCGTCGGCGACTTCAACATGGGTGCGATGGAAAACAAGGGGCTGAACATTTTCAACACCAAATATGTGCTGGCCGACAGCCGCACCGCCACCGATGCCGACTTTGCCGGTATCGAAAGCGTGATTGCCCACGAATATTTCCACAACTGGACGGGCAACCGCGTAACCTGCCGCGACTGGTTCCAACTGTCGCTCAAAGAAGGGCTGACGGTATTCCGCGACCAAGAGTTTTCCGCCGACCGTATCGACCACGGCACCTGCCGCATCGACAACGTGGCCATGCTGCGCCAGCACCAGTTTCCCGAAGATGCAGGGCCGACCGCCCATCCCGTCCGCCCCGCGTCTTATGAAGAGATGAACAATTTCTACACCATGACCGTGTATGAAAAAGGTGCCGAAGTGGTGCGCATGTACCATACCTTCTTGGGCGAAGCGGGCTTCCAAAAAGGCATGAAACTTTATTTTGAACGCCATGACGGCCAAGCCGTAACCTGCGACGATTTCCGCGCCGCCATGGCCGATGCCAACGGTTTCGATTTCAGCCGGTTCGCCCTGTGGTACAGCCAAGCCGGCACGCCCGTGCTGGACGTAACAGGCCGTCTGAAAGAAAACGGTGATTATGTGCTGAACGTTAAGCAAACCGTGCCGCCCACGCCCGATATGGCCGAAAAACAACCGATGATGATGCCGCTGAAAATCGCTTTGTTTGATGCCCAAACCGGCCGCCCCGTTGCATTCAGACGGCCTGAAAGCGATACCGCTCAAACCGAAGCGGTGTTGGCGGTAACGCAAGCCGAGCAAGAGTTTGTGTTGCACGGCGTCGGCGTGCCCGTCGTGCCTTCGCTGTTGCGCGGCTTTTCCGCCCCCGTGCATTTGAACTACGATTACAGCGACGAAGAATTGAGCGTATTGCTTTCTGCCGATACCGACCCCTTCGCCCGCTGGGAAGCAGGGCAAACCCTGTACCGCCGCGCCATTGCCGCCAATGAAGCCGCATTGCGCGAAGGCCGGCCGCTGTCGCAACACGCCACGCTGCTGAAAGCGTTTGAATATGTGTTGGATGCCGACATCAGTGCAAGTTTCAAAGCCATGCTGTTGCAAGTGCCGCCCGAAACCGAACTGTGGGCCGACGGCGAGAATATCGACCCGCTGCTCGTCCACCGTGCCCGCGAAGCCTTGCTCGACAAGCTGGCCGTTCAGTTCAAGCAGCATTTTATGGCCTTAAACGAACAGTCTGCCGCCCAAGAGCAGGCGGCAGACGAAGCCGTGCGCTACGAATACAGCCCCGAGCTGGCCGGATGGCGCAGCCTGCGCAACATTTGCCGCGCCTTTGTGCTGCGTGCCGACCCCGACCATATCCGCGTGGTGGCCGAACGCTACGATGCCATGGCCAAAAACATGACCCACGAATGGGGGATTTTGTCTGCCGTCAACAACAACCCGCACGACACACGCAACCAACTGCTGGCCGCCTTCGCCGAAAAATTCAGCGAAGACGCGCTGGTGATGGACAAATACTTTGCGCTGATCGCATCGAGCCACCGCAACGACACGCCGGAGCAGATTCAGACGGCCTTAGCCCACCCGAAATTCAGCTTGGAAAACCCCAACAAAGCCCGCGCACTGTTGGGCGCGTTCAGCCGTAACGTGCCGCATTTCCACGCTCAAGACGGCTCGGGCTATGCCTTTATCGCGGCTAAAGTGATGGAAATCGACCGCTTCAACCCGCAAGTGGCATCGCGTTTGGTGCAGGCATTCAATATCTGCAACAAGCTGGAGCCGACACGCAGAGAGCTGATGAAAGCGCAGTTGCAGCAGATTCAACAGCAGAGCGGTTTGTCGAAAGATGTAGCGGAAATCGTCGGCAAGATTCTGGCTTGACGATAAAAAGTGAAGAGGCCGTCTGAAAACATTTTCAGACGGCCTCTTGTTGTTTATATTAAAGAGAACGGTTTATATATGCACCGATAAACAAACTTTAATGCTTGCCCGACCGCCAAATCGACCAAATAATCCACACGCTGTTGGCAAAGGCCAGCAGGTAGCCGATAAAGCCGATAAATTTCGGGCCGGTTTCGATGCTCATCACGATAGACGAGCCGATAATCAGCGCGGCGGTTACGATGCCCATGGTCAGGCGGTTGGTGGCGCGGTCGATTTGGTGGCTGAGTTGGTCGAAATGCTTGAAATCGATATTCAGCCCCACTTGGCCTTTTTGCAGGCGGCGGCTGAGGCGGAAGAGGTTTTGCGGCAATTCGTCGAGCGCCTGCACGATGGTTTGGGCGTGCATTTTGCTTTTACGCAGTATGTGTTCGGGCGACGCGCGTTCGCCGAACACTTCCGCCACAATCGGCTTGGCCTGTTCCAGCAGTTCGGTGCTGCCGTCGAGCCGTTTGACCACGCCTTCGAGGGTAATCAGGGTTTTGAACAGCATCACCAAGTCGCCGGGCAGGGTCAGCCCGTGGCGTCGCATGATTTGGGTGATGTCGTTGATCACTTGGCTGATGCGTAAATCGCGTATGGGCGTGTGTTCGTAGTTGAGCAGCATTTCCAAAACGTCGGCACCGAGCAGGTTTTCATCGGGCAGCTCGCCTTGCGCCCAGTTGCTCAACACATACTGCATGGTGAATTGGTCGCGGTGGGTGAGGGCGTTGATGAGGTCGATGATTTCGCGGCGGCGGGTGCTGCTGAGATGGCCGACCAAGCCGAAATCAATCAGGGTGATGCGGCCGTCGCCGTTGAGGAAAATATTGCCCGGGTGCGGGTCGGCATGAAAGAAACCCTGCTTGAGTATCATGATGAAGAGGGTGTCGGTAATACGGCCGGCGAGTGTGCGGCGGGTGGCGGCATCAAGCGTTTCAGACGGCATGTCTTTCAGCAAGGTGTCGGAAACGTATTCCTGCACGAGAATGTGGCGGTTTGAATATTCTTGATAAACTTTGGGAATATGGATAAACGGGTGGTTTTGAAAGGTGGTTTCAAACCGCTGCATATAGCGCAGTTCGATGGATAAATCGGTTTCTTTATCGAGGCTGCGGGCGAAATACTGCACCATCTGCACGGGCTGGTAGCGGCGGGTTTCGGGGATTTCGGATTCGATTAGATTGGCCAGATGGGTTAGAATGCGCAAATCGGCCTGTATGGTCGGCTCGATGTCGGGGCGTTTGATTTTAACAGCTACGGTTTCGCCGTTGGTCAGCTCGGCACGGTGGACTTGCGCAATCGATGCGCTGCCGATGGGTTGGGGGTCGATGTGCCGGAATACCTGTTCGGCAGGCTGCCCCAAGTGCGATTCGATCAGCGTGCGGATATCGGCGGTGGGAATCGGTGCGACATTGCTTTGCAGCCGCTCGAATTCTTCAATCCATTCGGCGCTGAAAATGTCCACGCGGGTCGACAGCACTTGGCCGAGTTTGACGAAAGTCGGCCCCAACTCTTCAAACGCCATGCGAAACCGGCGCGGCGTGCTCATGTAGCGGCTTTCGGGCGCGGATTCGCCTTCGTGGCTGCTTTGTGAAGAGAGTTTGATGCGCTGAACAAATTCGCCCAAGCCGTATTTGGTCAGAATGGCGATAATCTCGCGCATACGGGAGAAATCGCGCATGGCAAGTAAAGTTGGAATCATCATGGCTTTTGCTGTATCTTAGCGGCTGATTTCAGAATCTATAGTTATTTTCACGAAAAATTGATGTACATTCCGTTATGCTTCGACAGCGAGTATGACGATGCAGAAGTTGATCGTCAAACTGCTATACACAGAATAACATATAAAGATGCCTCAGGCCGTCTGAAAAGAAATTTACGGAATAATGAATAAATGAACCAATGGAAACAATGGTGTAGCGCAGTTTTTGCCACCGTTTGCCTGATGCTGTCGGGCATGGGTGCGGCGCAAGCCGATGAAATTGAGAGCCTGCTGCGCCTGCAAGGCCAGCAAAATTCGCAGTATAAAGCGGTTGAAGTGGTGAACGATGAAAAAAGCGTGCCCATTACCCGCCGCGATGCCGACGATTTAATCGGCAGTGCCATGGGTTTGCTGGGGGTGGCTTACCGCTACGGCGGCACTTCGGCCAGCACCGGTTTTGATTGCAGCGGTTTTATGCAGCATATTTTCAAACGCAGTATGCAGATCAGCCTGCCGCGCACTTCGGCGGAACAGGCGAGAATGGGCGAACATGTGAGCCGCTCCAATCTCCAGCCGGGCGATATGGTGTTTTTCCGAACCATGGGCGGCGGGCGTATTTCGCATGTGGGGCTGTATATCGGCAACAACCGCTTTATCCATGCGCCGCGCTCGGGTAAGCGCATTGAAATCACCAGCTTGAGCAATAAATATTGGAACTCGAAATATGCCTTCGGCCGCAGGGTAAAGAAAAACGATCCTTCACGCTTTTTGAATTGAGGTGAGCCGCCATGAGTATGCCCGAAATGCCGAAATGGTATAGCGACGACGGCGAAATCGTTTCGTGCACCGAAAAAATCAAGGTGATGACGGAAAACATGACCGAGCTTTTTCAAACGGCACAAGATGCGTTTGAAGATGCGCTGCTGATGGGGTGCGGCGAAGCGCAGTTGCGTGAATATCTGCACCGTTTGATAGACGGGGTGGAAAACCCCTACAAATAAAAGCGCATGTTAAACCGCAAGCGCGCAATGATTGTTTCGATGAATACGGAATCTTAGTCAGATTCCGTTTTTCTTTTGCATTTTCGGCCGTTTTGCCTTTTCAGACGGCCTGCGTAGGGTTATGATTTACACAGATTAACAACTTAACAAACGGGCGGGGCTTTTCGTTTGCGTTTGTGCAACCGGTTTCAGACGGCCTCATCTTCAAGCCGCGTTGCATGGAACCATACCGGGGATTTTCAGGAGAACACACATATCATGATCAGAGCGTTGAGCATTATTTTCGGCTTTTTGGCTTTAGGCGAAGCCATTATTTATTTCAGCGGTATCAAGCTGCCCGGCAGCATTATCGGCATGGGTTTGCTGTTTGGTGCGTTGCATATCGGCTGGGTAAAAACATCTTGGTTGCAGCAGATGGTTGATGTGCTGATGGGCAATCTTTCGCTGTTTCTCGTGCCGCCTTGCGTGGCGGTAATGAGCTATCTGGACATTGTCGGACGCGATTTGCTGTCTATCGTTACGGCGACCGTGGTCAGCACATTTCTCGTGATGTTTGTTACCGGTAAAGTGCACGAGCTGATGCGGAGGTTTTGGTAATGGAAATGTTGTCGCATCCCGTTTTAATGCTCTTTATCACGGTAACGGTGTATTGGATTGCCAACGTGCTGCGTGCGCGAACCGGCAGTTTTTTGTGCAATCCGGTGGTGTTGAGCACGATTGTGGTGATTACTTATCTGAAAACGTTCGATATCGATTACGCCACCTATCACGATGCAGCCGAGTTTATTGATTTTTGGCTGAAACCGGCGGTGGTGTCGCTGGCGGTGCCGCTGTATATCAACTGGAAGAAAATCAGCAGCCAATGGTTGCCGATTGTGGTGTCGCAAGCCGCGGGCAGCGTAACGGGCATTGTGACCGGCGTGTATATTGCCAAGTGGATGGGGGCAGGGCACGAAGTGGTGCTGTCGCTGGCGGCAAAATCCGTTACCAACCCGATTGCGATTGAGATTACCCGCACCATCGGCGGTATTCCCGCCATTACCGCCGCCACGGTGATTTTGGCAGGCATG
Source organism: Neisseria sp. 74A18 (assembly GCF_001308005.1). NCBI lineage: Bacteria > Pseudomonadati > Pseudomonadota > Betaproteobacteria > Neisseriales > Neisseriaceae > Neisseria > Neisseria sp. 74A18. The sequence goes on along the minus strand of NZ_LGZA01000050.1, from coordinate 673 downwards.
ATGGGGCAGATGATCGGTTTCCGGCTGATGAGCGTCAGCACCATACGCATGCCGACTTCGCAAGGGATGTCGATGGGTGCGGCTTCACACGCAATGGGCATTGCCGCTTCGCTCGAACGCAGCCGCAAACTGGCGGCTTATGCCAGTTTGGGTTTGATTTTCAACGGCGTGCTGACTGCTGCACTGGTGCCGGTTTTGATTCCGATATTGCTTTGATGTATGTAGGGCGGTCGGATAGGGCCGTCTGAAAGGGTTTGAGCAAAACCCGCACGGCTCGTTTTATCGTTAATCCACTTAAGTTTAATAACAAAACCGTCATACTCGGGCTTGACCCGAGTATCTTGAGTTTCTGCAAATTGAGGAGATACTCGGGTCAAGCCCGAGTATGACGAGTGTACTATTTTTAAGTTGATTGGCTATAATGAAACTCGCACGGCTCGTTTTGGCGAAACCCGCAAAGCTCGTTTTGGCGAAACTCACAAAGCTCGTTTTGGCGAAACTCACAAAGCTCGTTTTGGCGAAACTCACAAAGCTCGTTTTCAGACGGCCTGAGACCTTTGCAAAACCCTCAAAAATCCTCTAAATTCCCACTCACATCAAACTCCGAGAATTTAGAGAATTTTGTTCATGAGCAGCTTTTTGCACACCGATGCCCTCAACCATATCGAAAAAC